>DFYK01000062.1 GCA_002383605.1 Proteiniphilum sp. UBA4084
TAGAAGTCGGCTGTCTCCCGGTCGTAATCGTTCAGTACCTGTCTGAGTATGTCTGCATCGCCGGTATTGCAGAAGGCGGGAGGCGAAGAGAGAATCCATTCACGGGCATTCTCCTCCACGGTCAAATCGGGCAGGGGAGCGTTCTCCGTGTAATCGGGCTTTCCCACGAGGTATGGATGTGGAATGGGTTCCCACACGTTTTCAAATGTCTCCATCACGCCGCCGCAGCATTTCGAGAAACAGGCGTCGCAGAGGGTGTCACCGTAGGTGATCACCTGTCCCCGGGTTTCATCAATCGCATGGTTCACCCGTGCGGTTGTTTGTCGCGTGATTCCCTGGTAGCGCTGACAATGGTCATCGGCACAGACATCGAACAGGGCATGGTCTTCGCGGTCGTACCAACGAATAATTTCGGTGGCTGACACAAAGGAAGTATGGTAGTCGTCCCGGACCTCTTTGTTTTTTTGAATCTGTGCCAGTAGCCAGCTTCGGGAGATTACGGCGTGTGTCTTCAGGAGTTCCCCGGAGCTGGTGGCGCTCATCTCGGAGGAGATCACGCTCTTGAGGTAATCTTCCAGGGAGACCATGTTGATGGCGGTGATACCTCCCTTCCCGCAGATAAACTTCAATCCGCCCTGAAAACGCTGGTTTTCTTTGCGCTCCCAGTGAAAGCCGACGCCAATCACCACATTCTTCAGCTCGAATGAGTCATCGTGCGGCTGATCCGATTCAAAGGTTATTTCAGTGTAGGTTTCTCCGTTAAAAACAATTTTTTCTCCGTCCCTCTCCACCGAATAATCACCCGGAGGAATTAGTTTTCCCTTTAGCTTGTAGGTGGAGAGCAGCGTGAAGCTGATTTCAGGCTTTTCCTGGATGATCCCCACATGGATAAACGGTTCTCTCATTTTAGTTTCTTTCTCGCCTGTAGTTCCCATGTTCTGATCCTGTCTTTATAAAGGTTGTGTCCGTTCATTTTCACGATGTCGAGCGAGGCATCTGAGTTGTCTTCCCAGCGGCGGCAGAGGTAGAGTACATCGTAGATGCGTCCGATCTGGTAGTGTCGGGATATGTTCAGCCCCAGTGCATAGTCTTCGCCATAGCTGGTGTTGGGCACCTTAATTTCTCGCAGTAAGGGCGTGTAGAAGGCGCGCGGTGCCCCCAGGCCGTTGATGCGCAGGGCATTGTTTCTGCCGTTGTCGGGTGTCCATTCCCGGTGATCGATGATGCCCGGAGGAATCATCTCCATGTTGAAGTTGGTCATCTGATAGGTTCCCACCACCATGGCACACTGTTGCTCATAGAAGGCATTCACAATTTTCTGCAGTGTTTCCTCATTGCTGTATACGTCGTCGCTGTCGAGCTGTACAGCAAACTTTCCGCACTGTACGTGGTGTATGCCCACGTTCCAGCAGCCGCCTATGCCCAGGTCGTCTCTCTCCGGGATAAGATGGATCAGTCGGTTGTCACTTTTGAATGCATCGATGGCTTCCGTGGTGCCGTCGGTGGAGTGGTTGTCGATAACGATCAGGTTAAAGGGAAAGTTTGTTTCTTGTTTGAGCACCGAAGCGATGGCATCGCGGATGGTTTTGATGCGGTTGCGTACTGGAATGATGACCGATGCTTCCACGACAAAGTTGTCCTTGTCGAATTCAATGCTTTTGAACCGGGGTTCCAGCCACGCACCCACATCTTTCAGATGCTGGGTGCAGGCCTGTTCCATCTCCAGTTGTAGCTGCCTGTTTTTGGGATCCACATAATCGAATATCTTCTGGCCGGATACCCGGGTATCTTCCTCAATCTCGGTGTAGAGATACTCGTTGATATGTACCAGCGGATGTTTTTGGGATACTTTTAGTCGCAGGTCGTATAGTCCGGCATATTGATATGTTTCGTTTTTCATCCGTTTTGCCGCCTTTTTCAGTGCTGTTGTGTTGTAGCACAGCAACGAGCCAAAGTTGAAGTCGTCGCGCAGGCTGCCCTCCTGGTAGTCGATGACCGGGTGGCTTTTCTTTTCACCGTCCACAACAGCATAATAGTCGGCATAGACCATGCCCGCAGCCGTATCTTCCGCAATGCGGATCATCCGTTCCAGAGCGAAATAACCCGGCTTCAGCACGGTGGGCTTCAGGTAGATGAGCGTGTAGTCGGCTTTCGATTTCTGCGCTATCTTCCTCACCGTGTCACTGCTCTGAAGTGTATCTAGGGCGATGTTTTTACATCCCTTTATCTTGTCTGTGATGCCGGCAGGTGTCAGCAGCCATATCTTGGTTACGGCTTCAGAATGTTTGAGTTCCTCTACCGTTTTCATGGCTTGCTCCGGCTCAGAGTAGAGGATAAAAGCTTCTATTGTTTTCATAATTTTTAGCTTTCAGCTTTTGTTGTCTTTATTCAAATACTTTCATTATGTTTTTGATCAATTCATTTCGTTTTTCCTGTTTTTTTACCGATTCTATGGGGAAGCCGAGGATGCTGGTGCTGTATTCTTCACTCTTGTAGAGTACGCCTGCACTCAGGTTGTTCTCCGCATACCGGAAGATGGTGAATGCATTTTCATCAGCCGGCTCCAGTGCATCGGGATTTTCCACCAAATAGCTTTCGCTGTTTAACTCATTGTAGTAGTTGTAATTGCCTTGTATTGCCGGAAAGGGGGAGGGTACCGCTTTGATCTGCCCGGTTACTGCGCCATGACTGTTGCGCCATTTGTATTTGAGGGTTTGTTGTGCCCACTCCCGGTCCTCTTTTGTGGCACGGGGGTTGTTCCACAGGTCGGTGCCGACGAATGCGCCGCTCACAATAATATTTCCGCCGCCGTGGCAGAAGTCGGTGATAGACTGCTGCTGTTTTGTGGAAAATGTTTTGTATTTCGGTGGTTTTACTCCCCGGGCCACGCTCCATTCACGTTGCTTGCCCAGGATCCAGTCCACCGTTTTATAATCTGTCAGGCTCACGACGCCGTTTTCTACCGCATCTGCCGAAGTGGAAATAAATGAATATCCTGCCGCCGCGAAGGCCTGCCCGTGAATAAAAGGGTAGTCAAAGGTGTTGCCGGCGATGGCAGTGGTTTCGTAGTTCGCATGGCCGTCGCCGAAGCCTGCGGCATCGTCGTCCATCCAGGGGATGATGCGCCGGAATTCGTGCATCTGCCCGATAAAATGGTGGTCGGCCATGTAGGGAACACCATTATCCACGCTTCCTGCAAAACCGGCGATGCTGTCTTCGGAAGCAGTAAAACTGAACGGCGCGGAGACACGGGTAAATCCGTTTACAATCAGCACTTCTCCCTTTTGGTCCGATCTTCGGCAGACCGAAAGTGTTTCGGAGGGGAAGCTCTTGCCACCCTCGTTCACGGCCACCACCCTGAAGCTGTAGATGTCATCCTTGCGCAGGTTTGTTTTGTAGCTGTTGCCGTCCACCACAACACCGTGATCGAATCCTCCATCGTTTAGGCGGGTATATACCATATACCGGTCGGGCATGGCAGTGGACTCGGACGGATCCATTGTGGGCTGCCACCTGAGCTCGACCTCTGTTTCTCCGCTGAAACGGACTGAGAACTCCTTCACCGGCAGCGGTTGTACCACATAGGAGCGATTGTACTGGGTTGCGAGAAACTTCAGCATCCCCTTGTAAACGGAGCGGCTGACGGTAAAGCGGAAGGTGGGATCGAGTCCGTAGCGCATGTCTGCGAAGTTCTGGTGCGACAGCAGCTCCAGCAACATGGTCGGTACATTGGGCATGCGTGCTTCAGCATAGGATCGGTTCCAAAGGTGTCGTCGGGTCCAGTCCGGTTCAAAGTCGCGACGGATATCGTTCACGATCTCCTCCATCACCAGCTCGGTCAGGTCGCGGGAGACCCACCGGGAACGTCCGTTTTCGAATCGCTCCTTGTTGTGGTGTGTCATGTAAATACCAAGTGTACCCACAATGGTGTCTCCCCAGAAGGTGCCCGCATCGGTGTGGAAGGCAAATGCCAGATCCAGCGGGATGTGGAGCCCCTCTTTTTTGGGCAGCACCGGGGATCCTCCTGCCAGCCAGTTCACCCAGGCGCCCCGCGATGCATAATCGTCGGTGTAGTCATTCTTTCCTTCGGTGCGGTTATATACTGTATCGGGCACCCCTGCCCACTGCATCCAGTAACGTGCCCCCTCAGCGTATCGGGGGTATCCGCTGATTTGCGGTGTGTAACGTATCTGTGAAACAAGGGTCTCTTTCTTTGTCGGGTCATCGGAACTTTTGGTGTTCTCCGCTTCAAAGCCACCCGGGTGGGGCATCCGGGCAATGTTGCCCATTCCGCCACCGATTTTTACGGCATCGGCGGTCACGATTTTTCCGTTTCGGCTGCTTTTGTTGGAAAGGGTGATCTGGTGGGTCGCACCCTTATCAAAGTCGAAATACCCCAGAAATATCCAGGTGCCGCCCCCCATCTGCTGGTTCACCCGAAAATCGGTTTTTCCGCCGGCATGATGGACGCTGTACAGTGCATCGTCGCTGCTGTTTTTTACCGTCTGATAGGAGACATAGACCCCATATTTCCCTTTCGCGGGAATATCGGGATGCCAGGCAGCGATACTCTCTTCACCGCGGTTTGTCGTCCGCACCTTTCTGGCTGTTCCCATCCGGAAAGGATTTTCACCATCCAGATACATATCCCGGGGATTGGCAAAACCGGCTGAACCGGTGTTGCTCCATGCTTCTTTTCCGTTTGTCTCACTATATGGAGATGTACCACTTATGCGGTCATCGTTGTCGATAATCAATTCCGTTTTGTTGTAGTCTCTTTCCCGGGGAAGCAGCACGTTGGCGCCTGCATTTTCCAGCATTGGCACCAGGAAGGGAAGCACGTAGCTCTGGGTGTAGAGGTCCTCCACAGTCTGGAAGATGCGTGCCCGCTGCCACTCCCACCGTCCCAGCTTCTGTTCGTAGTACCATCCATGGCTCTGCCAGAGGGCAATGTGGTTATTTTGCAACCCCTTGCTGAAAGTGCCGGCAGGAGAGGAGATGTCTGTCACCAGTGGCGTTTTTATTTTATGGGCAATGATCCTGCTTTTGTCCAGTTGTTTATTCCTGTGGAAGTTGGGCACCAGAAGGCTGATCTCCTGATCATCGGTGATGACGGCGATCTGGTATTTTTTTTGTTTTGCAGGCAGATGGTACCGTACGCTGTCGTAGATGAGCTGCACGGTATGATCCCGCATGGGGAGGTAGGAGAGCGACAGGTTGGTATAAAATGCAATGCGCTTTTTCCGGTCGTTCACCGCGATGCTGTCCACCGTCACCCTCCCCGGTCGCATCATGGTTTCGCGGTATATGTTTGTGAGGGACCTGCCCAATTTGTGTTTCAGAGAATCCGGCTGAAGATCCTGAGAAAACGTAGCGAAAGCCATGGCAAGCAAACAAGCGATAAAAAAGGATTTCTTCATTGGATACCGAAGCTTTTGAATTGTGTGTTGGCTTTTACAAAAATAGAAAAAATAGGTGAATCGTCTCAATCTTTCAACAATCCGTCTATTCGTATGAATTTATATTCTCTGCTTTTCAATTCGCCGATCAGCTCATCGAGGCGGTTGTAAAATTTGTCGCTTCGTGTTGGAGCGGTACCGACATGGATCAGGAGCATAAACCCATTCAGGCTGTTCTTCTCTTCGTACTGCAAAATATTGTGATATATATTTTCAGACGAAAGATAGTTCTTTGTGCCGGGAGTCGTATAGTCGGCGTTGGAGGTGGTGCCCGGTGTAAAATTCACTATTTGCATATCCATGGCTTTTGCCCAGTCACTGATCTCCTTATTATACCATTCATAGGGTGGCATAAAAAAACGGGGAGACTCTATTTTTAGTCCGGCTTTTTTCATTGCCAGATAGTTGTCATTCAGGTCTTTCTCAAATTCGGTACGTGAGATCAGGGTAGAATCGCGATTTTGCCAATCGGCATATAAGAGATGCTTGTCGGAATGCGGCCCAAGATAGTGGCCTTCCTTTTGCAGATGACGTACAAGATCAGGGTATTTCCTGTAAAAATCGCCCGTAAGGAAGAAAGTCCCTTTGACGTGGTGTTTATTCAGTACCTCACGGATTACGTTGGCTCCGTCGGCGTACTCGTGCCCTGTAAAAACAAGGGATAGCTGTCTCGCGGATACATCACCGCGCACGATGCCGCCTGCATCTTTTACGGGTTGTTTGGTTCTCAGGGTTGATTGATTTACGGTACTTGTTTGTTTACCCCGTGCTTCCAGATAACCCAGATAATAAGTCAGCGAGGCTGTTCCGTCCATCGTCGGTTCATTGGTGGAATANNTCCTCATTGGCCAGATAAATCCCAATCAGGCTGCTAAATATTGAATTGTAAATGGGGCCGTCCACAATGCCGCCCGTAACCGGTATCTGGTGAAGATGGGTAAATGCCGAATGCGGATCGGCCG
Organism: Proteiniphilum sp. UBA4084; assembly: GCA_002383605.1. Taxonomy (GTDB): domain Bacteria; phylum Bacteroidota; class Bacteroidia; order Bacteroidales; family Dysgonomonadaceae; genus Proteiniphilum. Next base: position 6,422 of record DFYK01000062.1, read on the forward strand.
GCGTATCGCCTTGTTGCGGGTATCCCACGATCATGGAGGTACCCCACGGATTACATCCCAGGAGCCAGTCGCGCATGGCGGTCTCGATTTCAAGAAATGAATCGTCACCCGTAATTTCGTGATANNTCAGCCCGCTCCTTTACGCGCTGTAATCCGGTTCTTATATTTCGTATAAACTCATCCCTGACACGCAGATCATTGTCTTGCGCCGACAAGTGATAATTGGCCAGATTCACAAACGGATACCATTGATAATGACGTGCCGAATCGGCTCCCATCCAGGGTGTCACAGGCTCCATCCTGCCATAGTTGACAGCTTGTGTCAGATATTCCTTTTTCCCGGAAGTATGGTACATTTCAATGGCGGCCAATTCCATATCGTCCGCCCAGTTGTCCTCTTCGTAAAAGTAGGGTGCACCCCCGGGTGCAGTTTGTGAAACGCCAGGATTCTCAACCCCTTTGTGATAAGCATCGGTTGCTTTTTGAGCCAGCTTAACGGCATATTCGGGGTAATAAGCAGCCAATAATCTGGCACCCAGTGAAAATGAAGATGCATATTTTCCTAAGGTGGAAGCCATGCCGGTACTTCTGTTTTTATATTTGAATAACCCCTGGGGTTTCGGGCTGACAAAATAGACGGGACGTTCTTTTCCCGCTCCCCATCCATAATCCACCTTCTGTTCGTTGGGCAGTGTAAAACCCACATGATCCCTGTCATCGGCCAGCTGATTGAAATAGGTGTCGGGGTCGGGATTCATCTTTACCAGCCAGTCCAGCCCCCATTTGGCCTCATCCAGAATATCGGGAATCCCGTTGGCGCCGTCGTTACCATTCGCATCATATGCATCTCCGAATGATCCGGGATAACGGCTGTATGCAAAAAGCATCTGATAGATGGCATTGGCCGAGGTGGTGACATATTGCAGGTAGTCCGATGCATCGTGCCATCCGCCCGTGGTGTTAAAGTACAATCCGTTGCGTTTGTCCTCGGGGTCTCCCACCGAAATGGCATCGTGCACGTGGCATGAATCTTTCAGGAAGGGATTGTACCCGCAACGTTGCTGACGCATATACTGTAACGGAATATCCGCTGCCCCGGCATATGCATCATTGCTGATGCGGAAAGGCACTGATTCAGCATCACCTGCTTTCAGGATGTAGTTACCCGGTTTTGTGAGTGCCGTGAAATTCAGTCGTGCTGATGATTCGAATGCAGGCTGCTTTCCGGTTTGTCGGATATCCGTTTGCGAACCGGTAAAGAGTACCTGGCGGGTGGCAGGGTCAATTACCTGAAATTCACTGATAATCTTATCTCCTTTGCTGATCCAGACAGCTACTTTCACGTCGTCTTCCAGGTAACCCACCTGATTGACGCGTATCCAGGAGGACTGGGCATAGGCCGTAGTGAAAATTAAAAAAAACAGCAGAATTAATTTTATTCCTCTCGTAAAAATCAATTTAAACCGGTTATTCATTATAATTTTTTCTGGTTTTGGGTTGTCATTAATGTGATTGATTCCCAATCTCTGTTTTATTTTCTCTCTATTGTCTCTGACGGCGCACTCTCTTTGTTGTCCTTATTGATAGTTGTCACGCAATAAAATCCGGGAGTATTTACCTGCATGCTGGTAGCGTTTGTAACTGACAAAACCACACCCTCTTTTGAAATGTCGGTAAAGTGATAAACTACAGATCGTACTTCGCCGGTAGCTTCCCATTTTAGTATGTTCCCTTCAATTCTTACATTTTGTGCCTTGGTGGGCGGAGGTGCTATTTCGCGTCCCAGGAACGGTATAACTGCGGGGTTCTTATAAATTGCAGCCAGTTTATCAGTGATATTTATTTTATTAAACAGGACAAACCTGGCGCTGTATAAAGCATTTCCCATCACCTTTTGATTCCGTTTTGTGAGTTCAAACTGTCTTTCCAACTCCTGGCTCGACTGGAATGCTGAAGGTGCTGCAGGATCACCGAATTTGTAATAACCATGTCCAATCATCGGTGTAGCTTTGTAACTGTATTGAGTCCACCAGCCCAACCTCGACTGAAAGTCGTTATATTGATTTCCAATTTCCTGGTATAACTGGGGCATTACCACGTCTATCCAGCCTTCACTACACCATTTTGTCACATCGGCAAAGAGTGTATTTTTGTTATAATCGGGGCTGGCCGCAGGAGAAATGGTAAAGACAATCGCCGGTTTTTTTGAGACAATCACATCATGTACAGCTTTTATTGCCTTGTCTACGTTGTCACGCCTGAAATCTTCAATTTTTGCAAAATCGGTACCATATTTCTGGAAGTCTCCTGCATCTGAAATCATCACTCCTGCTGAGGATGGATCGGGATAAAAGTAATCGTCGAAATGAATTCCATCCACATCATATTTTTCGATCAGATCTCGCACGATGTCAGACAATCTTTGGCGTACTTCTGGCAAAGCAGGATTGTAAATCTGAATTTTCTCGTGACTGACTACCCATTCCGGTTTTACTGATGCATGTAATGGAGGATAAGGTGTACCATTGTTCGCCCGGGTGGCGATTCGATAAGGATTCATCCATGCGTGAAATTCAAGATTTCTGGCATGCGCTTCATCGATCATAAATTTCAATACATCATAACCCGGGTCCTTACCCCTCTCTCCGGTAATCACGGCACTCCAGGGTTCATAGGGTGAATTGTAAAATGCATCGCCCATCGGTTTTATTTGAACAATGACTGTATTGATATTCAGTTCTTTAAATCTGTCTAGATACTGAAGATACTGATCTTTCTGTGCCTGAATTCCATATTTACCCATTGGCCAGTCGAGTCCCCATGCCGTGGTAATCCACACAGCGCGCATTTCTTTCCTGGGAAATATAAATTCTTTGTCAGGATCAGGATCCGGTCCCGGTTCGATATCATCTACGTTTTTACTACAACCGGCCAGGAGTAAAGCAGTGGCCAGTGTAAAATAAATGATTCTTTTTTTCATACGTAAAATTATTTATTTTCAAATGTATCGTATGGAACTCGCTTTAATCATGTACTTGTATGATAATGATTATCATGCTCGTTTCATATTCATTTAATTTCTGTTTGAGTTGAAATGTGCTTAACCTCAACGAAATTTGTGCGTAAATAAAAAGAACCGGACCGGTGATAAATTCAAATTCCTAAACCGCCCGGTTCTTTTCAATGAGGAATGGTTATTCGTCCAATTCTTTCCTTGGAATTTCCAGCAGTGCGAATCCTGCATTATTGGACGCGGCATAAATTAGTAAGGACTTATCTTTACCTTTCTCATCCTTGATGATGTGAAACCCTGTATTCGTTGCCGGAGAAGAATTAACCCCACCTCCTATAGAATATTGATAGATGGGTTTTTTATCACCTTCTTCAAAAAATCTCAATGCTTCAATAGTGTTGCTACCTTTAGTGATATCATAGATATATAACACGGCATTTCCCGAATATCTGGGAGCTGTAGCCATAATCAGGTATCTCTCTCCGTTAAAGTTGAAGATACGGGCATCAGATCCTTGCAAGGGTACCGAATTTTTATCCATTGCATAGAGCAATGCGGCACTGTTGTTTACTACCGTTATTGGCGCATCGTAACCTGTTAGCAGGTAGTCATCAGTTTTTTCAACACGGTTCATGCTCATACAGAATGATACGCCCGGCTGTGTAGGCAGGATTTTTACTTCAGTGATGGTGGTAAAGTTGGAGACTGTCAGGCGCATGATACTCGTCACGAGATTGTCACCAAAATAAATAAATCCATTTCCGTTTTCATCTATGTTGGTCGACATATTGTCACCGTGACGTTTCCCGGCCCCGGGAATGGATGCAGGATCCATATTAAAAATCAGATCGGAAACGGCGCCCGGATCTGTCCAATGATAGACCTTCATTCCGTAAAGTCCTGAAAGATTTGCAATGTAACTGTGTCCTGCAATTTTACCACCTACGTTCACCGGGAACGTTCCACCCGAAACATTGGTGAGGTTAAGCGGGATGGGTTTAATTTCATTTTTCTTCAAATCTTCCACCTTTAACAGATGTGATCCACCTTCGGCTCTGGTGACAATCAGTACATGTTCTCCATCGAATCCGGAACCTCTTGTCAGGTTAGATACAAATGAAGGATACACCGGATTGCCCAGATCATTCCCTGAGTAGTCATAAATTTCCAACTTATTGAAATCTGCTCCATATACTGGCACATTGAGCCGGATGGTAACAAAATATTCTCTGAAGCGTGGATCATTTTCTACTTTAATCACGATGGTTTTGGCATCTTTACCTTCTTCAAATTCAAATAAATAAGAATCTTTGTCAAGTTTAGCTCCGGTTGACATCTCTGCTTCGAACCGAATGGCAGTGAGATCCGTATTGGGATCTAACCGTGGAAACCAGACAGTTTTGTTATTTTCGTTGATTATTCCCTCCACCACTGTTTTTCCATCGGATCCGGCATTTAGAATCTTTATCGACTTTAATACCACTTCATTGGGTGATTCCATATTGGATGGAAAATCTTCCGAACATGAAGTAAAAGTAAGTATAAATAAAGAAGAAATTATTAATCCAATGCCCGCTATATGATATTTTATTTTCGTCATAATTCTGAATTTATTGGTTGTTTAATTTTGCGGCCATCCTTCGGTCTGTTGTAAAAGATAGCCTTTGCTGGCATAATCATCTATTTGCGTTTTGCCCACCGGTGACAGATAAGGATTCACGTTTACCTGATTTATAAATGGCTGACGTCCGTTTGTAGCGGTACTTCTGTAAAAACCGACCATTTCGGCATTGTTGCCGCCGTTGAACGCAACTTCAACTCCGTTGAGTTTTAGTACAGAAAATTTTCCGGCATTGGCAGCATTCAGCTCAGCAGGCAGTTCTTTTGGGAAATTTACCCAGCCCCCATGAAGCAGATTGGCTTTGTGCATATCGGTGTCCATGTAATCCAGTTTATACCAACGTTCCAGATCGGCAATGCGTGAATGTTCAAAAGCGAATTCCATTCTTCTTTCTCTTCTTATCTCCCAAATGAGTGTGGAAACATTGGCATCTTTCTCCGGATCTTCCGGAATTGTTGTCAATAACAACGGGCTGGTTTTCTGTACGCCCATGGCAATTGCTTCCGGTGCGACCGGCCTGTTTCTGATTTTGTTGATTGTCTTGTCAATATCTGCCTGATCCACTGCAGCACCTCCTATTGTAGTTAGTTCTGCTTTCGCTTCAATCCAATTGAGCAATACTTCGGCATACCTGAGCACCGGATAATCGGTGCGGTTGTTTGTGCTTGTAAATTCTACCGGTGGCGGGTTGCCTTCACCTACCGACAAGGCCACACTTCTGGGAAGGAACTTATTGATGTACCAGAAGGAACCCTTGTTCCTGGATGTTGGCTTATGGTAAAAAGTGGCTTCTAGTCGGGGATCACGTGTCTTTATCATGTTAGCCAGTTCAAAATTTTTGGCACCGCTCATTTCTGAATTTTGCCATACATTTCCGTCGTTCAGGATAAATGATTTTATGAGACTGGTAGTCGGTCCGAAATTGATGGATTCAGACAGATTGTTGTTGGATGCCACGCTATGAGTGACTCCTACAGCGGGATCATAATGTCTGTACATAATGCAGTCCTTATTTCCTCTTAAATCCTCAGAAGTAAACAATGTTCTGAATTCGGTGACTATATCAAACTTATTGCTGTTGATAACGTAATTTCCTGCCTCCAGGGCCAATTCAAAGAACTTCTGTGCCCGTTCGTTATTTTCATAATAATATTTCTGCCAGCTGCCTTCGTACAATGCGATTCTCGATATGAAACCAGCTACCACGTACCGGTTCACATTCATTTCTCCATCATTCACTCTTACGTTCTCCAAAGCATATTTTAAATCGTCATAGACGGCATTCATCACCTCGTTGCGTGGAGTCCGTGGCTTATATAGATCATCCATGTTTGTATCAGATACTACATGATCGTAATAAGGCACATCTCCGTAAGCAAAAACCAATTCTGAATATTTCATTGCTCTGAAAAATCTTCCGATTCCCATCCAGTGTGCATATTGTTCAGTAGTTAATACATCACCCATTTTGTTTTCAATTCTGTCAATCATGACATTGATGGAACGAAGCACCACCATGTTCCAGATTTGACTGTTGGGAACCGAACGGGTAAAATTTCCCTGATTACCATTGTGCACAATGTCGTCACTAAAGGTATATCCCATTAACGGAGAATAAGAGTTCGTCCACCCGGTACCGTATCCCATAAAGAAACCAGGATAAAATGTGGATCCGACTGTAAAACCGGGATAGAATTTGTTCGCATAGAGTCTTACATTCTGCTCACTTGTCCAGGCGGTTTCATCATTTGCCTTGGTCAAAGGTGGTCTGTCAAGAAAATCTTCACATCCGGTTAAAAGCAGATAAATGCCAATTATAAGTAGTATATATTTGTTCTGTTTCATCTTTTTTATTTTTTATAAACTGACCTGAATACCAACTGATGCAGACTTAAAAGTAGGATTGGATGTACCCGTACGCCCTAAGTTGTAATTACCACCGGAATAAAGCATTGAGTGCCCTGAAATTGCCTCAGGATCAATGGGTAATCCCCTTAGATTGTCGAATGTTACATAGTTCTCAAGGGAAAGGTATATTCGCACGTTTGAAAGGTATAAATGTTGTAACAAATTTTGAGGCAAAGTATACCCCAGGGTCACATTTTTCAATTTCAAATATGCCATGTCCAGCATGTAGCGGGATTGTTTTCTCATTACAAATCCTTCGTTAGCACCACTTAAGTTCCAGGCTCTTGGATAAAAGGCGTCGGTACGATCTTCCTTCCAGAAATTTTCTGCAATGGCCTGAGGCATTGCACCATCTTTTACATGGTAACCCGGGATTGCGAGCTGGCCGGATCCCCAGATGCTTCTTTTTCCAACTCCCTGAAAGAATACCTGTGCATCAAATCCTTTATAATCTCCTCCTAGTCGAAATCCAAACTCATAACGAGGTGTAGAGTTCCCTATGACTACCTGATCTCCTGGATCGCCAAAGGTGTTTTTACCGGGTGTGATGTATCCATCGCCATTCACATCTACAAATTTAACGTCTCCGGGGCTCACCAGCAGCACCTGATTTCCGTCTTCAAAATAAGTTTGGTATACTGGATTATTTCCTGCAAGCATATTTGTAACCTTGGCAGTGCCTTCCCAGATAATAGTAGTCTGTTGCATCTTTCCCTCACTGTCATAAACAAAATCCTCTTTCTGATAAAGACGATCGGTTACGTAACCGTAAATATCTCCATATCTACGGCCGGTAGCATAACCGTTAGACAGCAGACGGTTTTCCCATGGGGTATTCCAGTCGGCACCTCTGGTTATGTCTGTGATGGCATCAGCGATATTGGCATTCAATGTAACGCCTATGCCGTTGGCGAATCTGTGATTAAAGTCAACTGCAATTTCCCATCCTTTTGTTCGCAAGTTGCCATAATTTCCCTGTGGAGCGCTGGCCCCATAGGTAGCAGGTAAGGCATCACCCGAAATAATCATATTTCTGGTATCTCTCCGAAACCATTCAAGTACCAATCCCAATTTATTACTGAAGAAACGCAAATCGAGGCCCAGATTAAGTGATTCAATATCTTGCCATGTAATTCCTGCAGAAATCGGATTTGGCGTGCTTAAATCAAAATATTGTGTTCCATCATGCGAAAGCCAGGTGTTTTTATTAATATCCATGGTCGCCAGATAAAGGGTATTCGGCACAGATTGATCGCCGATAGTACCCCACGAACCTCTGATTTTTGCAAAACTTAATATGGGATCAAGATCTTGTAAAAACGTCTCGTTGGTAACAACCCATCCTCCCGAAAAGGATGGATACCATCGCCATCTGAGGTGGGATGGAAATTTAGAAGTGGCATCGTAGCGTAGATTACCTTCTAAAAGATATTTATCCCGGAAAGAATAATTAATACGCCCAAAATATCCCAATTGCGAATCCCAGTTTGTGTCGCCGCCTACCGTTTCTGTACCCACAGCAAAATCGAACTGCGGATTGTTTTCGTCGATTAATTCTGTTTTATTTGACCAGTGACTATCCCATTTATAACTAACAATGTTGGTGCCGAGCATAAACTTGAATTTATGGGTATCCGCGATGTTTAAATTATAATTGGTGATGGCATTTACTGTATGTTTTTCTGAAGTGAATGAATATTTATTAAAATAGGTCCTGTCTTTTGTTACATAATTTACGAAAGGGAATCTGTATGCAGGTGTACCTCCCGTTTCGGTTGGATTTCCGTTCTCATCCACATATACCTGATTACCCAACTCATCGTTAAGTAAAACTGGAGTATACCACGGTTCTCTTCCCGAGAAAGTGGGCCTTGAAGAAGTTTCCTGATTAAATTGTGTGCTGTAGGCATAGTCAATGTTTACGTCCCAATTGGAGGTGAGGTCTAATGTGGCTCCGAGATTAAGATTTGTATATTTCTTCCGATCAACAGCTGTGTGTGCATTTTTGGTGTCGAAGTACGGATCTCTCACTTCCTCCCCGTTCTCCATGGCACCGGTCGGAAACAACCTGCTCCATCGGTATAAATATAACCAGGGGTCTGCTAAAAATCCGGTGGCAGAATTTGGATATTTCTTTGTGGCGTCGGAATACATGGCGCCACCTCTTACTGTCAGGAAATCAGTAACTTTTGTTGACAAATTTAAATTTCCGGTAAAACGGGTAAAATCATCTTCTTTTGCCGGTTTCATCATTCCTTCCTGTCCCAGATAACCAAAACTGAGGTTATAACTTGTATCGCTGCGTTTTCCATTCAGTGATAAGTTATGATTCTGAGAGAAAGCAGAGCTTTTTACCATGGCTTCAACCGGATCATATATCCTGTACCCGTATTTGTCTTTCCCGTCGTAGAACCAATCTCGTCCATATACCACAGGATCATTCCAGTTTATACTATTCCCATATTTTTCTTGCCATTCTTTGATTTTACCAAAACTTTCTCTGTCTACACGCCAGAATCCACCGGCAGGGCCCGCTCCTTTCATATTTTCGTGAGCCTCCAGGGTATATTCAAGACCGTCTACGCCGGCAATTTTAATTTCTTTAAACGGTTGTTGCCATGACAAGTTGGTTGAATAGGTAATATCTGTAGTCTCAGTTTTGGCTCCTTTTTTGGTGGTAATAAGAATTACACCAAACGCAGCTTTCGAACCGTAAATAGAGCTGGCAGCCGCATCCTTCAATACAGATATTGATTCAATATCGTTCGGATTGATCATCTGAATATTGGGTATTTCCACATTATCCACCAAAATGAGTGGGTTGCTTGATCCTGCAATAGAGCCAATTTGGCCCCTTATTTTCATGATCGGATCAGAACCCACTTCTCCACTGGGTATCACTACCGAGAGTCCCGGCACAGTCCCCTGCAAGCCGCGCCCCACATCTGCAATGGGCCGGCTTCCCAGTGTTTCTTCCACATTCACGGAGGAGACAGCGCCGGTAAGGTTCTCTTTTCGTTGTGTTCCGTAGCCAACGACTACCAATTCTTCCAGGGCTTGTGTATCTTCTTTGAGTGTGATGTTGAAGTTGGTACTTCCTGTTGTCTTTACTGTTTGGCTCAGATATCCGATGTAGGTAACCTGTATTGTGGCCTCGTTTGCCACATTCAGTGAAAAATATCCGTTCACATCGGTAATGGTGCCATTGGTTGTGCCCACTTCAACAATGTTCGCACCGATAATGAATTCACCATTTACATCCCGCACCGTTCCGGTGATGGTTCTGTGGGTTTGCTGAACTTCTTTGGTGTCAGTTGTGGTTTCTTCCTTTTTCTTACTTTCAATAGCATCCCGTTCCCTGGAAATGGTGATTTGCCGGTTTACGATGGAGTACACCAGGTCGGTATTCTTCAGCAACAAATTCATAATTTCTTCTATCGATTTGTTGTCAAAAGAAACGTTCACACTCTTTGATAAACCGGCTTCGGTATTATCCATTATCAGAAACAGATAATCGCTGTTCTGTTCAATTTCTTGCAATGCTTCCCGCAACGTGACACCTTTTAATTCGGCACTGACCGATTTCGATTGTGAATAGGTGTTTTCTGCTGCCATTGAAAAGACACAGAGGAAAGTTATTAAAAAATAAATTTTCATGATTTTTAAAAACTTGTTGTCTTTTTTCAGATTGATCTGTTTAAAGTTTTGCTTTTCTTGCATATCTTTGCGTTTGAATTTTAATTTGTTACCCAATAAATTAATTTTTTTCCTGGTCGGATAATGTTGCCGCATTATCCGGCCTTTTTCTTTTTCTTTTACTTCGTAGTCATAGGCAATTCGTTTTTAGATGTTCATATTGGTTATACTCACGGTTGTTCTGTTTTTTGTATATAAACAGTCCCGTCACTGATCTTGTTATATTGCAGGAAGGTCATTCTTGAAAATGATTGCAATACGTCGTCAAGATTTTCGGAAAGAAACAATTTACCGGAACAGGTCTGATTTTGTAAATTCAATGTGGCCGCATAGTTGAATTCTACGTTGTAATATCTACCTATTTTTTTGAGAACCTCGGTTAAGGAGTTTTTGTTCAATTGCATATAACCGCTCTTCCAGCTGATGTATTCCATCACGTCTACCTGCTTCCGTTGGATGTTTCCATTGTTTACTTCTGCCATCTCACCAGGCTTCAACATCAACGCACCTTGATCACTTTTTATGTGTACCGATCCGTCAACCAGCACGACCGATTCATTTTTTTCATCGGTGTAGGATGAAACATTGAATGATGTTCCATAGACAGTTATTTGAGATTGGGGCGTGTGAATAATAAAGGGCTGTCTTTGCTTAGCCACATCAATAAATATTTCACCTTTTACACTGATTTCCCGCGTCTGTCCGGTAAAGACAGAAGGGAAATCAAGTTCAGTGCCGGAGTTTACATGTACCGCAGATCCGTCGGCAAGAATCACCGACGATCTTTTTCCAAATGGTACGATCAGCTTGTTTGATTGATTTTTCTTCAGATCGATCTCCTTCCGTGAGAGAGAATCCCGAATCAGGGCATTTTCTTTTTCAGTGAGGAACACCGTGGCATTATTTTCCATGTCAACCACCTGATTTCCGGTAATCAATTGTACTTTATCCTGGATCATCACCGCTCCGATAGAAGCCATCTGCTTGTCGGAAAATGTATTCTCTCTGCGTGTTACAGTATATAATGCCGTGATCAGGGCCACTAACAAGATGGCAGCTGCTGATGACATAGATACCATGCGTAGTTTTTTCTTTCTGAATCGGTTGATCCTATCCTGCAATTCTCTGCTTACCGTAACTTCATCGGGCAGGTAACTGCCGTGTGGTTGTTGAATTTCGGCGAAAACAGCAATTGCATGCTGAAATGGTTCTCTAAGATGCTCATTCTGACTAATAAACTTTTCCCAGAATGAGGTGAGTTCTGCCGTGGGATGAATCCTCCAGTAAACGAAAAGATCATCACACAAAAAATCTTTATAATCTAAATTCAGTTTCATTCACACTCTTTTTTAAAAAGACGGAATAAACTGGTAAAAGAGACAAAATTAATATTAATTAACCAAGTATTGTGAATAGATATGTCAGAAAATAACTTGAATTGGTTGTAGATGTGTCTTTCATCTTTTTGAGTGCACGGTATAGATTTTTTTTCACAGCATCGGGAGAAAGGTGCATGATTTCACCAATTTCTGCGTAGCTCAGATTAAACTGATAGCGGTAATGGACAATCTTTCGCTGCCGGGGAGGTAGGTTTTGCAGTAAGTAAGATATTACATGTTTTAACTGCATCTCTTTCTCTTCGTCGATAATTTGCTCCACAATATTTTTTTCGTTCTCTACAAAGATATCCTGATAATCTATTTCCTGTATCTTATGTTCATCGTTGTGCATATCGAAGAGTCGGTTTTTCAGACTTCTGATCAGGTAAAATTCAATATTTCGAATGTGAGCGAGGTTATTTTTAGAGATGTAAATTTTAAAAAAGAGATCCTGTATCGCATCTTTGCATGTCTCTTTGTCAAATCCCAGTTTCAAGGCATAGGCAAAAAGTTCTGAAAAATAGGCATGATAAAGTACTGCGAAAGATTTATCATCACCCGCCAAGAACTTTTTCCATGCTTCTCCACCCATAGCTGAATGATTATTTTTTACTGTAGGTTAAAAATGTATACGGATAACGGTGCTTATTGTCGGCTGCGTGTGCCTCTTTTTTTGTCAGCGTCCATTCATCAAAATTGATTTCCGGGAAAAAGGTGTCGGCATCGCTGAATGAGTGATGGATACGCGTCAGAGAGAGTCGGTCTGCCAAGCCGATCGTGGCACGGTACAGGCGACCGCCACCGATAACGAATATCTTCTCCTGGTTGCTGCAACGACTGAGCGCCTCCTCCACAGAACGGACAACAATACAACCGGGATAATTCTCTGCTGCATCGGAAGTGATCACCACATTGGTGCGGTTGGGTAATGCCCCCTTTGGCAGCGATTCATACGTTCTCCGACCCATGATCACGGTATGTCCGGTGGTGATCTGTTTAAAGTGCTTCATATCGTTGGGGAGATGACAAAGCAGATCGCCATCGCGTCCGATACCGTTGTTTTCGTCAAGTGCGACGATGATGGTGATTTCACCTGTGTTGTGATTTATCATACGGCAACATCTCCTTTTATATGTGGATGCGGATCGTAGTTTACCAGTTCGAAATCTTCGAAGCGAAAGCCGAAGATATCCCTTACATCGGGATTGATCTTCATCTCGGGCAGCGGACGCGGTGTACGGGAAAGCTGCAGATTCACCTGGTTGAGATGGTTCAGGTAGATGTGGGCATCGCCGAATGTATGCACAAAATCGCCCTCCTGCAGCCCGGTCACCTGGGCCATCATTTTCAGCAACAACGCATAGGAGGCGATGTTGAAGGGTACTCCCAGGAAAATATCGGCACTGCGCTGATAGAGCTGCAGGCTGAGTTTTCCATCCGCCACATAAAACTGAAAGAAGGCATGGCAGGGTGGGAGGTTCATATTTGGAAGATCGGCCACGTTCCATGAGCTGACAATGATGCGGCGTGAATCGGGATTATTTTTGAGCGAGTTCACTACCTGTGTAATCTGATCGATGTGTCCTCCCTTATAGTCGGGCCATGAGCGCCATTGATATCCATAGATAGGGCCCAGATCCCCGTCCTCATCTGCCCATTCATTCCAGATGCGCACGCCATTGTCGTTCAGATATTTGATATTGGTGTCTCCGTTCAAAAACCAGAGCAATTCGTAGATGATCGATTTCAGATGGAGTTTTTTTGTGGTGAGTACGGGAAAACCATCGCTCATCCTGTAGCGGCTCTGATGCCCGAATATGCTGATTGTACCCGTACCGGTACGGTCCTCCTTTTTTACACCTTCGTCAAGTACCCGTTGTAATAAATCGAGATATTGTTGCATAATTTTAATTTTAGCGTTTAGCTGTCAGCTTTTTAGCGTTCAGGTATCAGCGATCTGCTCTGTAAGTTGAATATTGTAAAGAGCAGCTGTTTGCAAGAAAGCAATCAGCGGTCAGCGATCAGCGGTCAGCTCTTTCGAAATAAGCTTTGTGCATAGAGCGGTCAGCAGTCGGCTTTCAGTTGTATGGCAAATGTACATAAAAGTCTTAACTTATACACAGACCCATAAAAATTGAATGTTTTACCTCACTTCACTTCATTTCGTTCGGGTGGGTGAATTGCAAGAAGCCACAACTTTCTTTATTTTTGAATATTATTAACCACTAAAACATTCAACATGAAGAAAGTATGTGGCTTATATGTGCACAAAGATAACATCAACTAAATGATTTTACCCAATCTTTGTTGAACAAAATCCTTGTGGGAAAAATTTTTGTTCATTAGAAGTATCTTTTGTGCGATTTACAATGGAGAAGATTATTCCCTCCCTACGAACAGTGGGGTCTGGTTACTTTGCCCTTACACAAGATTTTATAAGGCTTTGTGTATGATATTCTTTGATATGGTAGAATTTATAGAAGAAAATATACTGATTTGTAAAAAAAAATATCTATATTTGTACCAAAAAACAAAATTAGTACAAAAATGACATGAGTATTGATAATACCAAAGAATCAATTTTAAGCGCTGCGAATAGGTTATTCAGCCATTTTGGGTTTCACAAGACCTCAATGGACGAAATTGCTAAAATTGCAAGGAAAGCAAAAGGTTCGCTATACTATCACTTTGCAAGCAAGGAGGAATTATTCAAAGCAGTCATCTCTAAAGAGATGGATATCCTTAAAAATCAGTTGGAAATTATTGTTGACAACCCAAATTTAATCGCCGCGGAAAAACTGAAAAAATACCTCGTGAAAAGAATGGAGATACTGAATTCGGCGGCTTGTTATCACGAAACGCTCAAAGCAGACTTTTTTGAGCATTTCCATTTTATTGATAGCCTTCGTACCGAATTAGATAATTGGGAAAAAGAAAACATAAAAAAGATAATCCGGCAAGGTATTGATGCAGGTGAATTTTACCTGGTAACTGAAATAGATGTAATGTTAGATGTATTTTTAATGGTTTTAAAAGGTCTTGAAATCCCGTTCTTCCTTCAGGATAAATACAAAAAATATTCACCTCATTTCGACAATCTTATTAATATTTTAAATAAGGGCCTGACAAGATAATTTTTTTTACTCAAAACTGACTAAAAAACATAAATAGTACAATACAGTTAATACTAAAAATATGAAAAGATTTGCAGAAAGCATAGTAAAAAACAGATGGCTCATAATAGCTACAGTTTTTGCATTAACCATTTTCTTTGGTTCTCAACTAAGAAATTTGCACATAAATTCCGATATAATAAGCTCTTTACCCGATGATGACCCTGCTGCCATACTTTATAAAGAAATAGGCACACAGTTTGGCGGAAACGATATGGGAATGATTGTACTGGAAACTGACAATGTTTTTACAGCAGAAGTTATCAGGGGTATTAAACAAATTACAGATAGCATCAAATATACCCATGGTGTTTCTACTGTAACAAGTTTAACTAATATTCTCGATATCAAAAGCTCTGAATGGGGCATTGAAATCGGAAAGCTGGTGGATGAATACGACCTCCCAGTTGCAGCATCGCAGCTAGACAGCCTGAAAGAATATGTTTTCTCAAAAGACCTGTATAAAGGGGCTATCGTTTCCGATGATGGAACAGCAACTGCAATACTTTTTACACTTCTTCCTGATGGCGATAAACAGGAAGTTGCCAAAGAAATTAAGTCTAAAATTGAAAAGTTGAACCTGCCTGAAAAACTATACTATGGTGGCCTGCCCATGATGATGAACGACATTAACGATTTGATTGTTTCGGATATCATTTGGCTAATACCTATTGTTTTTCTCATTATATCCATAGTTTTATTGTTAAGCTTCAAATCCTTACGTGGCGTTATGTTACCATTGCTTACAGCAGGCCTGGCGGTGATTTGGACAATGGGCTTAATGTCTGTACTGGGTTACGAGCTAACCATTATTTCCAATATAATACCCGTTGTGCTGCTTGCCGTAGGAAGTGCGTATACCATACATGTGCTCAACAGTATTAACCACAATAAACTTGCAGACAGAAAACAGGCATTACTTCAAGCACTTGGATATATTCTCGTACCTGTAATACTGGCAGCAGTAACCACAGCCATCGGGTTTGTATCATTTGTTTTTGGAGCATACCTCACCATGATAAAAGATTTCGGAATATTTACTGCGGTGGGCACTCTAATTGCTTTAATACTTTCCTTGTTTTTTGTTCCCGCACTTATATCGGGTTTATCGATGTATAGTAAAAAAAGTGCTATCGAAAACGAAGATAAGGAAACCATATTAACCCATAAAATCCTGCTGCCCTTGGTAAAAGTCTTGTTTAAACATCCCAAATATACCCTAACAGGCTGGGTAATACTATTGATAATTTGCATAGGCGGCATTTTTGTGATAAAAACAAGTGTTAACATGGCCGACTATTTTAAGCAGGATAATCCTACACGGATTTCCGAAGATGTTATGCAGAAAAAATTCGGAGGTTCGTTACCTGTGTTTGTTGTATTTGAAGGCGATTTGCAAAGTCCTGAGGTTTTGAAAATGATGATTAAAACCGAACATTTCATGAAGGAAGACCCAAATATAAAAATAACACAATCGGTAGCCGACCTCATTGAACAAATGAACGATGCCATGGGCGAGGGTAAAAAAATTCCCGACGACAAGGCAAAAATAGAACAATTGTGGTTTTTGCTTGATGGACAGGAAGTGATGCCACAATTAGTGAAAGATGACCTTACCAAAGGTATCATCCAGTCGAAATTTGCATCGGTTGACAGTAAAGAACTAGAATTGTTTACCGCTAAAATGAACCGGTTCATCGAGGAAAATCAAAATGAACATTATACAATTAAGCTGACAGGCATGCCTTCTGTTTATGTTAAGTTAAACAACAGTTTGATAAGTAGCCAGTATAGTAGCTTATTTATAGCCATTATTATGGTTATAATAATTGTGGGCTTTATTTTACGCTCTGCTGCAAAAGGGATTTTTGCGGCCATACCTGTTATTGCCACAATTATAGTGCTATTCGGATTCATGGGAATAACCGGCATTCCTCTCGATATTGCTACCGTGCTTGTTGCCAGTATTGCCTTAGGTATCGGTATCGATTATTCCATCCACGTAATTACCGGTTTTAATAATCATCTGATAACCCATGGAGATGCTGAAAGGGCAATCGAAGAAACCATGTTATATAGTGGAAAGGCGGTAATTATCAACGTCATTTCGGTATCTGCGGGATTCTTGGTCCTTCTGTTTTCACAAATAGTTCCCTTGCAAAATTTCGGGCTGCTGGTTGCCATTAGCATGTTTGGCTCCGGGTTTGGAGCTTTAACGTTGCTGCCGGTTATTTTGATACTTGTGAACAGAAAACGTAAAATAACAGCAAATAATCATTAATAATTAAATTCTACAATTATGAAATCAATTTTGAGAACAGCGGTTTTGGCCGCATTTATCGGTGCAGGAAGCATCTTTTCAGTAAATGCACAGGATGCAGCAACTATTTTGAAAAACATGGACAATGTGATGTACTCGCCCAAAGACATTAACGGGAAAAATAAGATTATTCTTATTGACAAGAACGGAAAAGAGGAAGTAAGGGAAGCTACTGTGCAACAGAAAGGCACTGATAAGCGTATGTTCCGGTTCACTGCCCCTGCCTCACAAGCCGGAATTTCGGTTTTATCGTTGCCAAACGATGTCATGTACCTGTATCTACCCGCCTTTGGCAAAGAAAGAAGAATTGCATCGAGCGCAAAAAACCAGAACTTTGCCGGCACCGATTTTTCTTATGACGATATGGAATCGGTCCTTTTTTCGGCAAAGTACACGCCCAAACTGTTAAAAACAGAGTCAAATGTTTTCGTTCTTGAACTCACCCCTAAAGGAAAATCTGATTACTCAAAAGTAATTGTACATATCAATAAAGCAAACTTTTACCCCGAGTTAATGGAGTACTATGACAAGGGCGGCAATAAGGTAAAAGAAGCCAAATACACATTCAATAAAATTGGTAATTACTGGAATGCCTCTGAAATTAAAATGACCGACTTAAAGAAAAACCATTCAACCAAAATGCAAATGTCGGATGTAAAGTACGACACTGGTCTTTCGGATGATGATTTTACGGTAAGAAAACTGGTACAATAAAAAAATAATAAACAACTGACAAAAATTCATGATGAATAAAAAAAATAACCCCGTTGTATGATAATAAATTTTGTAACTGATTACCTGCCAGACATGGTAGTATCAAACGATTACTTTTTTGATAATTACGGCATTGCCAGTGATGCGATAATTGCCAAAAGCGGAATAAAGCAACGAAGGCGTACAATGCCTGACGAGAACACAAATACTATGGCAATTAAGGCTGTAAAGAATGTTCTCAATAAACTGCCGTACAGTCTTAACGAAATTGACTTAATTATTGGCGCAACATACACACCTTACGATACGGTTGGCACACTTGCCCATGCTGTTCAGGCATATTTTAAAATGGAAAGAGCCAAAAGCTTTACCATTGACTCGGCATGTTCATCTTTTCTAAACGCCCTTGAAATAGCCGATTGTTTTTTAAAGGTTCGTAAAGCAAACAAAGTATTAATTGTTGTTTCTGAGCAGAATAGTCTGTATAACGACTACTCCGACCCTAAATCCGGCTTTTTATGGGGCGATGGTGCAGCAGCAATCATTGTTTCAAACGAAAGGTATTCTGATAATGATTTTGAAATTATTGATATTAATACCACTGGTTTAGGGCATATCGGTAAAAGCATCGAAGGAGTATACCTTAAACCGTATAATGGTGGGTTAAAAATGCCTTTTGGCAAAGATGTTTTTCAATTTGCCTGTAAATATATGATACAAGAAACAGAACATATTTTAAATAAAAATAGCATTGCTGTCAACCAGTTGAACTATTTTATTCCACATCAGGCAAACGCGAGAATAACTGATTATGTAACACGGGGACTAAATTTGGATTCTTCACGTGTGTTGTCAAATATCGAATTTTGCGGTAACACAGGCTCTGCCAGTACTCCAATTGTATTGTCACAAAATAAACACAAATTCAGGAGTAACGACATAATTGTAATTTCTGTTTTTGGTGGTGGGTATTCAAGCGGGGCTGTTTTACTAAAAAAATTATGAAAATCCCATGAAAGAAAAACTAAAAAATATCTTTTTCAAGTTTTGGTACTGGTATGTAAGTGCCATTGATAAAAACGCTGAGAATATTTTCATGAAT
Organism: Proteiniphilum sp. UBA4084; assembly: GCA_002383605.1. GTDB lineage: Bacteria > Bacteroidota > Bacteroidia > Bacteroidales > Dysgonomonadaceae > Proteiniphilum. The sequence goes on from DFYK01000062.1 coordinate 25,348, forward strand.
TATGGCTACTCAAAAGATAACCAGAACGGTATTGGATTGAATAAGAAAGCAATTAAGTTTTGTAATAAGAAATATTCATCTGAAAACATTAAGTTTTTTCGAGCAGATGCACAAAAATTAAACTTTGAGGACAATGCTTTTGATGTGGTAATTAACATTGAGCCACCGCACCGCTACTCAAAAGTAGATTTATTCCTGAGTGAAGTATATCGCGTTTTAAAACCAGGAGGCGTTTTACTCTTTTTACTCTTTGCTGATTTTGGGAATCAGTATGATTTAAGAAAGTTAAACCGGCAATTTAAAAACATGTGTTTTAAACGCTTAAATAATAGAGTAATTACGAAAAATGTTGTAGAAGCCCTAAAATTATCAACTCCAAATAGGGAAGAATTAGTGAGAAAACTGCTGCCAAAATTTCTCCAAAATTTAGGTAGAAATTTTGCAGCAACAGAAGGCACAATAACTTACAATAAATTTTTGACAAGCGAATTTGAATATGTTTTTTATGTACTGTTAAAGTAATTTTTTTCAATAACCTGACTTAAAAACGATGTTAGACTAATGAGATTGACGAAATGGGATTAATAATCAAAGCAATATCAACGAAGAAAGAGTTAAGAGAATTTATCAAATTTCCTGATAGCTTGTACTCAGGTAATAAGTTATATGTTCCTGCTATACATTCAAGTGAACTATCTACACTTTCAGTGGATAAAAACCCTGCTTTTGAATTTTGCAAGGCAAAATATTGGTTAGCAGTAAAGGATGGGGTAACAGTTGGAAGAATAGCTGGAATCATAAACGACAGGTACAACGAAAAATACAAAGTTAAATATGCAAGGTTTGGATGGTTGGACTTTGTAGATGATAAAAAGGTATTAATAGAATTGTTTCAAGCTGCTAGAAGGTGGGCATTAAGCCAAAAGATGGAATACATACACGGGCCACTTGGATTTTCCTCATTTGATCCTTCAGGTATTCTGATTGAAGGGTTTGATGAGATGCCTACTTCATTTGCTCACTACAATTTTCCGTATTACCCAAAATTAATTGAAGAATTGGGATATAAAAAGGACGTAGATTGGGTTGAATATAATGTTAAAGTACCCAAAACGGTGCCTGAAAAATTTCTAAAAGGGGCTGAATTGGTAAAACAAAGGCACAATTTACATAGTACAGTAATCAGAAATAAAAAAGATTTACTGAAATATTCCGATGATGTGTTTAACCTTATAAACGCCGAATACAATGGGCTTTATGCTTTCGCTGAGTTATCATACAAACAAATAGAGGTGCTTAAAGAGCAGTTTATCTCATATCTCAAGCCCGAGTTTGTATCAATTATTTTGAATTCATCAAATGAAGTGGTAGCATTCGGAATTACCATACCGTCTCTTTCAAAAGCACAGCAAAAGGCAAAAGGCAGGCTATTCCCATTTGGATTCATGCAAATAAAGCAGGCATTACAAACAAATGACACTGCAGATTTACTACTCATTGCTGTAAGAAAGGACTATCAGAATAAAGGTGTTAATGGAATTATTTTTAATGAAATCATTTCAGCGTTCATTAAAAATGGAATTACGAATATTGAAACCACCCGAAACCTTGAAACCAACCAGAATATTAATAATTTATGGAATAAATTTGAAAGCAGACAGCACAAAAGAAGCAGGTGTTATTTTAAGCAATTGTAGCAATGAACAGAAAATTGAAAAAAATCAATGGTAAGGTTGTAATAATAACCGGTGCTTCTTCGGGCATTGGTAAAGCATTGGCTTTTGAATTTGCTGATAATGGAGCATTGGTTGTTCTGGCTGCCCGAAGAGAAAATGAATTAAAAAAAGTTGAAGCAGAAATTAAGAGCCGTGGAGGTGAAGCATACGCTGTAAAAACAGATGTTAAGAATATTGATGACTGTAAAGATTTAGTTGATAAGACCATTGAAAAATACGGAAAAATTGATGTACTTATAAACAATGCAGGTATTTCTATGAGGGCAAATTTCGAGGATTTAGACTTGAGTGTTATTAAAGAATTAATGGACACGAATTTTTACGGGGCTGTTTACTGTACAAAGTATGCTTTACCCTATTTGCTGGAACAAAAAGGAACTTTAATAGCTATTTCATCCATTTCGGGGCTAGCACCCTTACCGGGGAGAACTGGTTACTGCGCCTCAAAATATGCAATAGATGGTTTTTTTAACACGCTACGTCTTGAAAACATTAAGAAAGGACTGAATGTTTTGGTTGTTCATCCGGGTTTTACATCCTCAAATATACGAAAAACGGCTTTAAATAAACTCGGATTGCCACAAATCGAAACTCCAAGGGATGAAGATAAGATGATGCCTTCCAAAGAAGTTGCCAGGATTATAGTGAAAGCAACTTTAAACCGAAAACGAGATTTGATTTTGACTCTTCAGGGTAAACTTACCGTTTGGCTATATAAAAATTTCCCCGGTATGACGGATAGGATAATTTTACATGAAATGGCTAAAGAACCCGATTCACCCTTTTAAAATAATTAAAAAAAGCACCGTAACATGAAAGCAATTTCAAGATATATATTAGTTAATCTGTTTGGTTGGAGAATAGTTGGTGAATTTCCTGACATTAAAAAGTCTGTTATAATATTTGCGCCACACACAAGCTACTGGGATGGCTTTTATGGAAAGCTATATATGATGCAGTTAGGAATTAATTACAAATTTCTTTCAAAAAAAGAATTTTTCAAATTTCCGTTGAAATACTTTTTCAAAATTTTTGGTTCAATTCCAGTGGATAGTACAAAAGACTTTATTGATTATATAGCCGGATTATTTAACAATAGCAAAGAGCTACATATTGTGTTATCACCGGAAGGACATTTGGCAAAAGTCACACGTTGGAAAAAAGGATTTTACTATATGGCAACTAGAGCAAATGTTCAAATTATTGTTGGATACATTGATTATAAGAAGAAAGAAATCGGGATTAAAAAAGTGATTTACAATCCAACAGATATTTATATAGTTAGAAAAGAGATTGCTCAACTGTATTCTGATGTTACCGCAAAATATCCTGACAAATTTTCAATTGACCAAAGTACAAATATATGAAGAAATCTGTAGCATTGGTATTATCGAGTGGCGGTTCCCGGGGGCTTGCCCAAATTGGAGTAATCAACGAATTGGAACGGCAGGGTTTTAATATAACTTCCGTATCGGGTTCTTCCATAGGAGCAGTTATCGGAGGGCTATACGCCATGGGAAAACTGGAAGAATACGCCAAATGGGTTAGTACCTTTAATATAAGGGATGTATGGGGGTTCATGGATTTTACCCTGACAATGAATGGGCTCCTAAAGGGTGAACGCGTGTTCGACAAAATGAGAACCTTTATCCCCGATATGAATATTGAGGAGATGCAAATTCCTTTTTCTGCCGTTGCCACAGACATAATTAACGAAAAAGAAATGATTTTTACCACTGGCAGCTTTTATGAGGCAGCCCGTGCATCGGTTGCCATCCCGGCGGTTTTTACCCCGGTTAAATACAACGATACCATACTTGTTGACGGGGGAGTGCTAAATCCTATTCCTATTGGACATGTAGTCCGCCAAAGTGAAGATATACTTGTAGTGGTGAACTTATACGGGGAGAAGAAGACTGATGCTCCAAAAGCAGCATCTGAAGAAGAAAAAGGCTACCTGAACGGGTTGGTGAAAACACTGTCAACGCTAATTTCAACAGGCGATAAGCACAGCTTAGGTTATTACTCGCTGCTGAGCAGGACTTCATCCGTCATGATAGAACGGAATGCAAAGCTAAACATTGAAAAATACCAACCGGATTTGGTTATTAATATTCCCCACAATTCTGCAAACACCTTTGATTTTCATAAGGCAAAAGAATTGATTTTATTGGGCGAAAACGTAACTAAAGAGGCAATACAGAACAGTTCCTTAATTAATAAGACGAAATGAATTCAACGGAGGAATACATAAATATTCACAGATTAATAAAGGATAGCAACTCAAAGTTTTTAAAAGGGTTTCCATACTTTGTAATCCGTTTGATTAAATTGATTATCAGGCAAAATGAAATAAACCGAATACTTAATAAGTACGCTGTTTATGAGGGCATTGACTTTTTGCCGATTGTTGCGGCTGTTCATGTTTTCGGAACCAACCCCAGAAGATATCTGTTGGAATTGGAAAAAATTTTTGCGTCCGATAAAGATGTGGTCAGGTCTGTTGCAGAGGTTCCAAAGAATTATACCCTCCGGCTACATTACTCAATGGGTATCACCCTTATTAAACAATGAGTGCGATATGGTTTTGGGTTATTCTACCGTAAAAATTTTAAGTCAGGAAGTAAATCCATTAAAGATTTTAACAGGTGAAAGGGCTTTGCTTAAAGAAGATATTGCGCCCCTACTCGATAAAATGAAGGAATCACGTTTCGGTGTTGAAACGCTCCTATACTTCTTCTACATATCTCTGGGCAAAACACTAAAATTTCTACGGCTGGCTGAAATGAAGCATAACGATAAATATAAGAAAATGACTGCATTAAAAGCCACAACAAGCTATATCAACGAGGGTTGGGAAATTGCCAGCACAGCTATTAAGAATTATGATTTATTGCTAAAAGCTACTGAAAGGCAGATAAAAAAGGGGGTTAAATTATGAGAAAAATATCAGCAATCATTTGCGCCTATAACGAGGAGAAAACGGTTAAAGAAGTAGTAACAACCGCATGCGATTACTTCTTCGATGAGGTAATTGTTGTAAACGATGGCTCAACAGATGGCACTGACAAAATTTTAACCGGTCTTCTGAATTCTCCATCGCTTAAATACATTGTACTGCCTGAGAATAAAGGTAAAGGATATGCCATGGCAACCGGAGTTGAAAATTCAACAGGCGAGATTATTGTTTTTATAGATGCTGATTTGTCTAACCTGAAGGAAGAGCATTTTGAAAAATTAATCAAACCTATTTTCAACAAAACGTGCGATATGGTTTTAGGACAGGCAACAGAAACCCTGATTAACTATAAAATCAACCCGTTCAAATCGTTTACGGGCGAAAGGGCGATGTTGAAGAAAGATATCCAGCCAATTTTGGAGGAGATGAAAGCTTCAAAATTCGGTGTGGAAACCTTAATCAATCTTTACTTTCAGGCACATGAAAAAAAGGTTAAATATGTTATGCTTGAAGGGTTAAAGCATCCAACCAAATTTGATAAAGCCAGTAGTCAATCGAAAGCAGTAAAAGAATTTATCTTTGAGGGGCATCAAATTGCATTGGCAGCATTTAACAGCTTTAATTTGTTAAAAACAATCGTTAAAAATCAAATCAAAAAATTATAGAATATGAAAAAACGAAATTTATTTTTTTCTATGCTTCTGCTTATTTCAGTTACAGGCATAGTTAACGCACAGGAAGACAATAGCCTTAAGTTATCGGGGGAATTGTTAACCGATGAGCGATTCCAGCTTAAAGACAAGAATGATTGGGTCTGGAACGAAAACAGGTTAACACTAAAACTTGACAAGAGAACAGAAAACTCGAAGTTCTACAGTGAAGTTTGGCTGCGAAATATTGGCTTGCCCAATATAAGTTCCTCTGCCAACCTTTATAATAAAGGAATTGTTGACCCCTATAACCTCGAAGTAAGGGAGGCCTATGTTCAATTATTCGGATTTCTATCTAAAAATTTAGACATAACCATTGGACGTCAGCGAATTGTTTGGGGAACAGCCGACAAACTTAATCCTACCGATAACCTTAATCCTTTGGATTTGGAGGATATACTTGATTTTGGCCGTCGCCGGGGTTCCGATGCAATTAATCTCAATTACTATATAAATAACGACTTCTCTGTGCAGGGTGTTTTTATTCCTTTTTTCCAGCCGGCAAATATGCCTGTCGGGATTTTTGCCGATGCGCTCAACCCCAACATGGAATTGCCAGATGGTATGGTGCTAAAAAGTTTTTCAGACACTATTCTGATGCCACGCTATAATTTGGGTAAAAGCTCTACTGCCGGCTTTAAATTTAAAGGCTTTGCGAAAGGAGTTGATTTTTCCGTAAGCTATGTTTGGGGTTACGATGGTTTGCCTTTCGCTACAAAAAATATATTTACCCCTGTTGATATGACAGGTGGAATAAACATTAATTCACAGCTTTCATTTGCAAGAACCCATATCATTGGAGCTGATTTGGCAACCAGCATTGCCGGAATTGGATTTTGGGCTGAGGCAGCAGCTTTTATTCCCGAAAAAGATGTGATAATGACCAATGATTTATCGGCTTTTTACCCGATGTCGCCAGTACCTGTTACACAGGATTCAATAATATTAGACAAAACAAAACCATACATTAAATTTGTATTGGGTGGTGATTACAACTTTTCTGATGGTTCTTATTTAAATCTACAGTATATGCACGGATTTATCCACGAACGTGGGGCTGAAAACCTGAATGACTATTTTTTTCTACGATACGAAAAGAAATTTTTCAATGAAAAATTAAAAGTAGCACCCATTGGTGGCGGTTTCATTGTTGCCGACTGGAATAATGTAACCGACAATTATGCCATAGTTTACATGCCTGAGGTTGAGTACCAGGCTACCCCAAATGCTGTAATAACTTTCTCGCCGGTTTTTTTTGATGGTAAAGGAGAAGGCTTGTTCTCGCAATTGAAAGATTATGATATGTTTCTGTTTAAAATGAAATATAGTTTTTAGAGTCCATTTATGACCATCCCACAGTCGTAAGCACATTTGCAAGCCAACACAAGCCAACACTCAAACCAAAGGCTTGCAAAAGAGCTTCCGTCTCTCCAGCCCGAGTAACCGCCTTTCAGGATGTTTTTAGGATTGCCCACGCTCAAAAAAACAAAATAAATTTGTTCTTCGTGGACAAATTTTTAAAAACTGACATTGACAAGTAATTTAAACTAATGCACGTTTTCTACGTTATACAGGCAAGTATACAAACTTCAAAATAAATGAAAATGAAAAATAAAAGGTTAACTTCTTTATTATCAGGGGTACTGTTCATCGGAACTGCACTGTTTTTATCCTCCTGTAGTAGCAGCAACGATGATATCGCGGAAACAAACTGGGATATTCAGCAATATACCGTAAATGCTTCCGAATGGAGCTGGAGCACTGTAAACAGACGGTGGGAGGCTGCTAAACAATTGAAATACATCGATGACTTTATCTATGAAAGCGGCGCGGTGATTGGTTATGTTTTTCTGGGTGATCAAAACGTGAACGAGGTACAGGTACAACTTCCCTATGTGAAAAGTTACCTGGAAGATGATGGTTCGGGAGGTACCATTGATTTTACAGAAACGATCGGCTATGAATACAGTTATTTGACCAACAGAGTTACTTTCTTCATTGAGCCCTCCGATGGTTTTCAGGATGTGAATGCCAAAGTTACTTACAATTTCAGGATAGTCATGATCTGGTAATCAGATAAACAAGGGCAGTGCATCTGCCACTACGAAAGAACTACCGCCGATGAAGATGAGATCATCTTCACCGGCGTTTTCTTTGGCAGCATGAATGGCTTCCGAAACGGATGCAAAGGTGGAGCCTTTTAATCCGTAAGTCGCAGCATGCTCTTTCAGTATCTTTTCATCCAGAGCCCGTTCCACAGACGCCCTGGTAAAATAATACCGGGCATTTTTCGGCATCAGGGCAAGCACGGAGTTCACATCCTTGTCATTGGCCATCCCAAAAACAAGATGCAACCGGTCATAATTCTCTGCAAGCAATTGCGCTGCTATGTAGCGCAAGCCGTGCGCATTGTGCGCAATGTCGCAGATAATTTTTGGAGAAGACTGCAGTTGTTGCCATCGTCCCATAAGGCCGGTGATGCCGGTCACGCCATTAAATCCACGGTATACAGCTTCTTTGGGTATGTTATATCCTGTTTCAAGGAGGACTTCCACTGCTGTGAGCACTGTCCGGGCATTTTTATCCTGTGCCGGCCCCTTTAGCTCCCCATGAAGACCGGAGTAGTTATCCGACTGAAACAGCCATCCTGCATGGGTTCTTTCAGCAGCAAAGTTGCTTATGTAACGTTCAGCAAATATCAGGGGTGCATCAACCGACTTTGCTTTCTCGATAAAAACCTTTGCCACTTCTGTATCGCCGATCTCACCGATTACCACAGGGGTATGGGGTTTGATGATTCCCGCTTTTTCGGTGGCAATCTTTGGGAGAGTGTTGCCCAGGAGTTTCATGTGATCGAACCCGATGTTGGTAATCACACTGAGATCGGGAGAGATGATGTTGGTGCTGTCGAGACGGCCACCCAGGCCGACTTCAATCACGGCCACATCGACTTCCTGAGCTGCAAACCAAAGAAATGCCATCTCCATGGTCAGCTCAAAAAAGGAGGGCATCACCGGCTCGAACTGTTCCCTGTACTTTTCCACGAAATCGATCACATACCGCTTGTCTATCATGGCGTCGTTAATCCTGATTCGTTCGCGAAAGTCGATCAGATGGGGAGAGGTATATAGCCCCACCTTATAGCCCGACTCCTGCAGAATGGCAGCGAGCAGGTGAGAAGTGGATCCCTTTCCGTTGGTTCCCCCCACATGAATGGTTTTATAACGGTGGTGGGGATGACCAAATATCTCATCCAGCACCAGGCTGTTACCAAGCCCCTCCTTGTAAGCAAGATGCCCGATACGCTGGTATTCGGGCATCTGCTGATAGAGATATGTGATTGTTTCTTCGTAATTCACAATTCAATGTGCCAATGTGCCAATGTGCCAATATGCTAATGTGCCAATGAGCCAATGAGCCAATGTGTTGATTGCAGGTGCAAAAGGATCAATTCTTCAGTGGTAATACCGAGTACTCCCGGGAATAACGCAGTTGTTGATCCACATAATTTTCATCGTAGGAAATAGTCACATCGGTTATTTTTCCATTCTCATCGGTCACCAGCTTGTAAACGGGGTTCACAAACCCCTTNNGCTTCAAAATCACCTTCCGACTTGATGCGCTGTACTTCAGCGAGCAACTGACCGAAAAAGGCGCGCAGCTTGTCGTAGTCGTTCACCACCACGTAAGTTTTGCCATCGCGTTCTTTTAATTCAACCACATTGTCGGCTTTGCCTTGTTCAATGATCCAGTTCGATATGGTGGCCCGGTTTCGCATATGGGCCTGTTCAATCTGTTTACCCGGTTGAATGCGTGTGAGCTGTGTCATGGCTCCGTTCATAATGTAGGAGTAGTATTCTGCTTTATAGGCTTCGCCGTCGGGAAGAAGCCCCAGCTCTACCAGTTTCGGGTCGGCCAGGTAATAGAGCGCGAACAAATCGGCACGGGTCTCCTCCAGCGGAGAGGCATAGGCATGGAGCACATCGGTACTGACCCCGGGGAGTAACTTGCCCGATCCGTGTCCCAGACATTCATGCAGGTCGGTATGGAGATTATCGGTGAGTGTGCCATATTTTGTTGTTAGGCCTCTTTCGGCATCACTCCACATGAACTCTTCCTTGAATCCGTTTCCTTCAGCTGCCTTATCATAGGCGAAGGTGATGTTATCGATGGTGACCGACTTGGAGCCGTGATCGCGGCGGATCCAGTCGGCATTCGGCAAATTGATGCCGATGGGTGTAGCGGGGTAGGTGTCTCCACCGAGGATAGCGGCCGTAATTACTTTGGCCGATACGCCTTTCACCTCTTCCTTCTTGAATCGATCGTCGATGGGAGAGTTGTCTTCAAACCATTGTGCATTCTCGCTGATGATGCGGGTACGTTCCGAGGCTTCAATGCTTTTGAAGTTGACCATCGACTCCCAGGTTGCTTTTAGCCCCAGGGGATCGGTATAGGTTTCAATAAAACCGTTGATGAAATCCACGCGCGAAACGGTGTCAGTTACCCACTTCACCGAATAATCGTCGAATGTCTTCAGGTTGCCGGTTTTATAATAGGATACAAGTTCATCGATTATCTGCTTCTGATGATCGTTTTCGGCCACGTTAGCAGCCTTTTCCAGCCATCCGATGATGCGTTCGATGGCTTTGTCGTACATGCCGCCCAGCTTCCATACCTGTTCAGTCATCACGCCATCCACTTTGGTCACCTTGCTGTTCAGCCCGTATGATACCGGTGTATTGTCGTTCGGGACTTTCATCGCATTGTAAAAGTCTTCCACTTCTTTCTGCGTCACTCCTTCGTAAAAGTTGACGGCCGATGTGGCTACGATGTCTGTTCCAGGAGTCTGGCTCATCCGTTTGGGCATCACGGCCGGATCGAACATGACCGGCAGGATCTCATTCAACGTCTCATCGGCTGCCATGCCGTCGCGGAAAGGCATCCGGCCGGGATCGACACTTTTCACCAGCTTCACGAAGAAATCCTGTGAAAATTGCGGCATGATCTTGTCCTCCGAATAATGATGATGAATGCCGTTCGCCATCCAGATTTGCTTCAGGTAAGTTTCAAAATTTCTCCATTCTTCTGAAGACTTGTCTCCCATATAATTCTCATATACACCTTCGCATACCCTGCGGATGGTCAGATTGTATCGGTTATTCTGATCCCAGAGGATATCGCGACCTTCGAGTGCTGCTTGTGACAGGTAATAAATCAGTTCTTTTTGTTGCAGTGACAGGCTGTTAAAACCGGGCACCGGATAACGCAAAATTTCAATATCGGCAAAGCGGTCTACCTTATATTCAAACGTAGAATCGATGCCATCGCCGCCGTTCGTCTGTGTGTCTGCTTTCTTGCCTTCATTGCAGGCTGCCAGCAGGAAAAGAGAGATGAGCATAAAAAGTAATCTTTTCATTTCTGTTAATTTTTATTTTGATGACGGTGTGAACCCCTGTTACAAAGCCGGCACTCTTTGACACAACGTTACTTGCAGCCGGCACTTCTCGACTTGTCTCCCAGGTAACCACCGTGATGCCGCTTGGCATACTCCACGGCACTAAACCCGATCCTGGTCATGGTGCCCACAACGAGGATGTCACCCATCACAGTCATTACGGTGGTGGAGGTGGTGGGCGTAAGATCCAGCGGGCATACTTCAGCCGGATTCCCGGTCAGCAGGAACACATCCGCCTCCTGCGCCAGTATACTATCCTTGTTGCCGGTAATCACAATGATGGAAATATTGGGGTACATTCCTCTTGCCAGCGCAATGAGTTCAATGATTTCCCTTGTTTTGCCCGAATTGGTCATCAGCAACAACAAATCGTTATCCTGCAGAATACCCAGATCGCCATGTTGCGCTTCACTGGGGTGTAGGAAGATGGCGGGAGTACCCGTAGAGCAGAATGTGGTTGCCATGTTCTGTCCTATCTGACCCGCCTTGCCCATCCCACTGATGACCAGTTTGCCGCGCTTGACGTGCACATAATCCACAATCAGATCAATGGCTTTTTCATACTGATCTGTAATCGGGATGTTCAAAATAGCATTTGCCTCCTTTTGGAGGATCGATTGTATTTCTTCGTGGTTCATTGTGAGTTACAAACGCTAGTTTGTTTTGTAGGTGTATGTTACCGATGCCAGTTCCTCGTTTGCCTGTTTGATTTTCTTCTTCAAGCTTTCCTTGTATGATGCCAGTTTCTTCCTGGAGGGCTCATCGCCGGTGGCGATCATCTGCAAGGCAAGGATGGCTGCATTCAGAGCGCCGTTTATTCCTACGGTGGCTACCGGTATGCCCGGAGGCATCTGCACGATGGCGAGCAAGGCATCCAGGCCGTCGAGCGATGCATTGATGGGTACACCAATGACAGGGATGGTCGTCATGGAAGCGATTACACCCGGCAGATGAGCTGCCATGCCAGCAGCGGCAATGATGACCTTAATACCTTTTTCCCCGGCTCCCTTGGCAAATTTTTCCACCTCCTCGGGTGTGCGATGTGCCGAGAGGGCATTCATCTCGAAGGGCACTTCCATTTCGTTGAGAAACTGCGCCGCTTTATCCATTACAGGCAGATCGGAAGTGCTGCCCATAATGATACTTACGATAGGAGTCATATGATTGATATTTATTTTCCAACAAATTCCTTGTACTCTTCTGCCGACATTAAACCGGCCAGATCGGTATCCTGCAAGGCTACTTTAATGATCCATCCCTCGCCGAACGGATCTTTGTTCACCAGTTCGGGAGCATCGTCGAGCTTGGGGTTAATTTCCAGTACTTTACCGGCGACCGGCATCATCAGATCGGATACCGTCTTCACAGCTTCAATGCTACCGAATACTTCACCCTGATCCAGCGTTTCTCCTTCGGTGGTCACATCCACATACACAATCTCACCCAGTTCTTCCTGTGCAAAATCTGTAATACCCACGTACGCTTCATTGGCTTCCACTCTCACCCATTCATGATCGGAAGAATACTTTACATTTTCTGGAAAATTCATAACGATTATAATTTAATAAAATGATATATTCTGGGATAAATATACGACTTAATTCCCGATTGTCAAAGCGAAAAAACAGAATATTTATGTCTGTGTGCCTATCTGCACAAACAGAAATGAAACCAGGAACCCGAGCAAAAAACCGGCTATCACCTGTGGCAGCGTGTGCCGCTTGAGGATTAGCCGCGAAGTGCCTACCAGCCCTGCTATGATGAATAACCCCATAAACATGTAATAGGGGTTGGATCTTTCCACGAAGAAACTGACCGCCATGGCACCGCCAATAAGGCCTCCAATGCCAAACATGTGCGCACTGATCTTCCACACGAGGGTAACCAGGATAGCAATCACCATGATGGTTACCGAGGCAGCCATGATCATCATGAACCACCTGGGCATGTGCATCCTGTAATAAAAGATGATCATGGCCGAGTATGATAGCAGCGTAATCAGATAGGGATAGAACCGTTCACGGCGTACTTTCAACGACAAGTCGGATATGATCCCCATTCGATAGAGCGCGAAGATGAGAATGGCGGGAATAACAAATGAGAAAAGAAACACAGGAATAACAATCTGCCAGAACTGATGCCGGTAGATCACGCCGAAATAGGTGTATACAAACAGGAGCATAACCCCGTAAGTAGGCATCAACAATGGCTGAAAAACGGTAGAAATTACATGTGAGATTGATTTCATCCTGATAGGTTGCTTTCAATGAAGGGGCAAAGTTATATCTTTTTTCTTAAACGTGACACAGGAATGTTCAATTGCTCCCTATATTTTGCTACCGTACGGCGTGCAATTATATACCCCTTCTCATTGAGAATTTTTGTAAGTTGATCGTCGGTGATGGGTTTGGAGGGATTTTCATTGTCAATGCTTTCTTTGAGGATCTTTTTTACTTCCCGCGAAGAGATATCTTCTCCTTCGTGGGTTTGCATCGCCTCCGAAAAGAAATATTTGAGCGGATAGACGGCTATATTTGTTTGCACGTACTTGCTGTTGCTCACGCGGGATATGGTGGATATGTCGAAACCTGTTCTTTCAGCCACATCTTTCAGGATCATGGGCTTGAGCTGTGACTCATCTTCGGTAAGAAAAAAATCATACTGTAACGCCACAATCGCTTCCATGGTGCGCTGTAGCGTATACTGCCGCTGTTTTACTGCGTCGATGAACCATTTGGCTGAGTCCACCTTTTGTTTCATGAAGAGCATAGCCTGCTTGTCGTCGGCCGACATGCTTGTTTTGTTGTCGATGTACCCCATGAGCATCTCCGAGAAATTGCGGTTTACTTTCAAGCTTGGTATGTTGCTGTTGTTCAGGTGGAAGGAGACCACGCCGTTGTATGACTCCACAATGAAATCGGGTGTAATATTATTCATGGCTGTCTGCATGGTGCCCCCCAGGCTGTTTCCCGGTTTTGGATTGAGGGAGATGATCTCGTGGATGGCATCGCGCAGGTCGTCCTCTGTAATGTTCATCTGCCGCATGATCTTGTCGTAATGCTTTCGTGAAAATTCATCGAAATAATTCGTCAAGATCTCTGTCGCCAGTCGCACAGCCTGTGTGGGTGTGTAGCGATTCAACTGCAGGAGGAGGCACTCCTGCAGATCCCGGGCACAAATGCCGGGAGGATCCAGATCCTGTATTTCATACAGTACATCTTCCAGCTGCAGGGGTGTGGCTTCAATTTGCTGTTGAAAAAGCAGGTCATCGGAAATGGATTGCAGGTCGCGTTGCAGATAACCGTTTTCATCGAGATTGCCGATTATGTATTCGGCAATCAACTGTTTTCGTTCGTCCAGGTTTAACAGCCCGATTTGCTCCTGCAGAAAGTCGCTGAGTGATTTATCATCGTAGTTGTTATATTCGATAAAGTTTTGTTCACTTTTCCCGCCTGTCCCGTTTAGGCGGTAGTCGGGAATATCATCTTCCGAAAAATAATCTCCCAGGATAATCTCTTCCTGGGTGAGATCATTTTCTATTATTTCGCCATCTTCATTTTCAGTATCTCCCGACAACTCATTATCACCAGCCTCCAGCGCCGGATTTTCTTCCACCTCCTGTTTGATGCGGTCTTCCACCTCCACCGTGTTCAACTCCACCAGCTTAATCACCTGCATCTGCAGGGGAGAAAGCCGTTGTGTTTGTTTCAGTGCCTGTTGCTGCTTTAGCGCCATAGAAGTCGATAAATACGATTTTGAAGGACAAAGATAATCATTTCACTTAATCAAAGGAACAATTTTCGTATCCTCCCTTGCATGCATTCTTTTATTTTTTTGTAATTTATATCTCCACCAATTGCATACTCATTTTATTCTTTCCCCAGGGATATGTATATAAAACAATTCAGTTCTGAATAGGTTCAACATGGATCTGGCCTTCGCGACCGTGTAGAATTTGCATATTTAGCTAACAACAAATATAAGACCGTAGATAACTTTTTAAAACTTTTTATTACCTTTGAAACGTCAATAATGTATAAAACCAAGATCACAATGATTTTCAAATTTCTAATTCTATCGGATGAGGCCGAGAAATTCAAAAGGGAAATAAAAATTGACGCCGATCAAACCTTTTTGGATTTCTATCAGGCCATTATTGATTGTACCGGATTCAGTGAAAGGGAGATGGCCTCTTTTTTCCTTTGCGACGACAAATGGCGGAAAAAGGAGGAGATTACACTGGTGGAGATGGATACTTATTCCGATGAGGACTCGTTGACCATGGATGACTGTATCCTGAGCGACTACCTGGAAGATGAAAAGCAAAAGCTGATGTTTGTGTTCGATTATCTTACCGAACGGGCACTGTTTATTGAGTTGGCAGAAGTGATACCGGGTAAGAATCTGCAAAAGGCGGTCTGCACCTTGTCGGTAGGAGAACCCCCGAAGCAGGTGATGCTAATTGAAGAACTGAAAACAGAAAACGTGGCTCTCGACCTGGGAGAAACATTTTACGGAGACGAAAGCTTTGAAATGGATGAGCTGGATAAGGAGGGTTTCGAAGGTCTCGATGACATCCCGGCTGAACCGGATAACAGCGATCTCTATTAATTCCGTCTATGTGAACTCCAATAAACAGCTTTTGTCATAAAAACGAAAGAACCCGATTTTTCCCCGCAACCCATACTGCTCGTCCTGCTTGGCCCGACCGGCGTGGGCAAAACCGAGTTAAGCCTGCAGCTTGCCGAACAACTGCGGTGCCCCATTTTATCGGCAGACTCACGCCAGATATACCGGGGCATGACCATTGGTACGGCTGCACCCACACACGCACAATTGCAACGCGTGGAGCATCATTTTGTGGGGACGCTCGCACCCGAAGATTATTACAGCGCCAGTGAGTATGAACAGCATGTCCTCTTGCTGCTCGACAAACTGTTCAGACAACACCCGGTCGTCATACTCACGGGGGGATCCATGATGTATATTGATGCCGTGTGCAAGGGCATTGATGAGATTCCTACCATAGATGAAACCTTGCGGGAGGAACTGCAGCAGCTATACCGAAGTGAGGGACTCGATCCGATCCGGCAGCAACTGAAGATGCTGGATCCGGTGTTTTACGACGAGGTGGATCTGAAAAATCCAAAAAGGGTAATACATGCCCTTGAGGTGTGCCTGATGGCAGGAAAACCTTATTCATCCCTTCGCACAAACCCCAGGAAGAAACGCCCTTTTCAGATTGTGAAGGTTGGTTTTACCCGGGAGCGCGAAGAGCTGTACGCGCGGATTAACCGGCGGGTAGATACAATGATGGAAGAGGGACTGCTCGGGGAGGTAAGGAGCTTTTATCCGAAACGCCACCTGAATTCATTGAATACGGTGGGTTATAAAGAGCTTTTCGATTATCTCGACGGAAACAGCACACTCGATTTTGCCGTTGAAAAGATAAAACAGCATTCCCGAAATTATGCCCGTAAGCAACTCACCTGGTTCAGAAAAGACAAAGAGATTCATTGGATAAATCTTTCTGATAATGACGCCGATGTGGCAATGCAAATCATTGCACGCTTGCAGGCATAAGTCATTTCCTCTTGTAAAGTGTTTATAGTAATCACAATTTTGATCTGTTTTTTTTATCTGTTATTGGTTTATTCGGAAAAATATACTACTTTTGCATCGCTTTTCAACACAGAGAGAAATATTCTTCCTTAGCTCAGTCGGTTAGAGCATCTGACTGTTAATCAGAGGGTCCTTGGTTCAAGTCCAAGAGGAAGAGCAGCTTACAATCAAGAACTATTCTTCAGTAGCTCAGTCGGTTAGAGCATCTGACTGTTAATCAGAGGGTCGTTGGTTCAAGTCCAACCTGAAGAGCGGAAAACGGGTCATGCGGCTCGTTTTTTCTGTTTAAGCAGCAACTTGGATCACACTGCTACCGACGAATCAGCAAAAGTTTGAACCGATGAAAAAAGTATTGATTGCATACCGGCTAAAACCGGAGGGACTGCGTGTTCTGGAAGGGAAGTATGCGGTAACCCTCCCGACGGAGAAGTCCTCTTTTTCCAGGGAGGAGGTATTGGCGATGATCCCCGATTTTGAGGTGCTTGTCCCCAATTTCAGTTTTTATACCGATCAGGAGATCATGGAGCATGGCAGCAAACTGGAACTTATTTCCAATTGGGGCGTGGGTTTCAATAATATCGATGTGGATTATGCCACCCAAAAAGGGATTGCTGTCACCAACATTCCCGATTCTACCCGGGAACCGACCGCAGAATTTGCTTTTGGCCTCCTGCTGGCTGCCGGCCGGCGTATCAGCTATTACGACCGGAAACTCCGAAGTCCGGAAGGGGTAAGTTGGGGTATCTATGCTGAAGCCGGATTGTCGATATACGGCAAGACATTGGGGATCATAGGGATGGGAAGGATAGGCCAGTCTCTGGCACGCCGGGCCGTGGCTTCAGGCATGGAGATCATCTACCACAACAGGAACAGGTTGAGCAGGGAAATTGAAAAAAATTACAACGCAACTTACGTCTCTCTCGACAACTTACTAAGCACAGCGGACTATGTCTCCCTGAATGCTCCTTCCACAAAAGATACCCGTCACATGATCGGAGAACGGGAACTGGACATCATGAAACCCACCGCAGTATTCATCAACACAGCGCGGGGAGAGATGGTTGATGAGCGTGCTTTGGCAGATGCTTTGAGAAATAATAAAATATGGGCAGCCGCACTCGATGTATTTGAAAATGAACCCCATATTCTGCCGGAACTGCTCACACTCGACAATGTGATTCTGGCACCCCATGCGGGAACCAAAACTGTGGAAGCCCGCCTCAACATGTCCATAGAAATGGCCCGAAACATCGTCGGTTTTTACGAAGGTACCTTCCCGGTATCGCGGGTTAACGAAACAACCTGACTTTTTACATGACAGCAGCGAACATAAAACAGCAGCTTCTTGCTTTTGGTAATCCCCTCAAAGCGGAACATGCGAAATATTTTTTCAAGACAGGAAAAGGACAATACGGTGAGGGGGACCGGTTTATGGGATGCACTGTTCCCGAGACACGCGGGGTAGCCGGGAAATTCATGCAAACACCATTTGGTGAACTGGAAATATTGTTGAACGATGATTTACATGAGTGTCGTCTTTGTGCATTGATCATCCTGGTAGCACAATTTCAAAAAGCCGGTGATTTGGCGCGGAAGGAGATTGTTGATTTTTATCTTGCCCATACCCATCGGATCAACAACTGGGATCTGGTAGATCTGTCGTGTTACCACATCATCGGTGCCTGGTTGAAAGGTCAGGAAGATCGCTCCCTGTTATACAGGCTGGCAGAAAGCAACCAGCTGTGGGAACAGCGCATCGCAATTGTTTCAACAATGGCTTTCATCCGAAACAATGACTTTTCAGATACGCTGAATCTGTGTGAGTTGTTTTTGACCCACAAACACGACCTGATGCACAAAGCCTGTGGCTGGATGCTCAGGGAGGCTGGCAAGCGCGATGAGGCCGTGCTGACCGGTTTTCTCGACAATCACCACCCGAAGATGCCGCGGACAATGCTTCGCTATGCCATTGAACGGTTGTCGCCCGAACAAAAGAACCATTACATGATGCGGCCGGGCAAATAGAAGAATGAAATGATACATACACATACATTACCGAACGGCCTTCGGATTGTTCATCGCTACTTTCCTTCTGAAATATCTTATTGTGGTATCGTGATCAATACCGGTACACGTGACGAGTATCCCGGTGAATCGGGCATGGCACATTTTGTGGAGCACATGCTCTTTAAGGGAACAACCAAAAGGAGAGCGCATCATATTGCGAACCGGATGGAAAATGTGGGAGGCGATTTAAATGCTTACACGACCAAAGAGGAGACCTTTTATTATGCCACGTTTCTGGAAGATTATTTCTCCCGCGCAACGGAGCTTCTGAGTGATATCCTCTTTCATTCAGTCTTTTCACCCCGGCAGATTGAGCGGGAAAGAGAAGTCATTCTCGATGAGATCAATTCTTATCACGACACACCCTCGGAACTCATCTACGATGACTTTGAAAACCTGTTCTACAGAGGACATGACATGGGGCATTATATACTGGGTGAAGAGGCAACGCTCAGTGAGTTTGGTAAGGCGCAGATCCTGCATTTCATGGACAGGCAGTATCATCCTTCCGAAATGGTTTTTTTCTCTTTCGGTAAGACACCATTCGCGCGGATAGTCCGTCAGGTTGAGAAATATTTCTCCCTCTCTCATGATCAGTTGCCCCGTAAGATGAGAACAGCGCCCGCTCCGGTTGCTCCGTTCCGTGAGGAAATACAAAAAAATACAACCCAAACGCATGTCATGTTGGGATATCCTGCATTCTCGTTTCATCATCCCCGGAAATACGCGTTATACCTGCTCAACAACATGCTGGGAGGCGGCAGCCTCAACAGCCGCCTCAATGCTTCATTGCGGGAAAAGCACGGACTGGCCTATCTGGTGGAATCGAATGTGACACTCTATTCCGATTCAGGCCTTCTTTCCATCTATTTTGCCTGCGATCCGAAACAAAGAGACAAATGTATTCGCCTGATCGGGAAGGAAATTGAAAAACTGAAATCAAAAGAGCTGACCCCCATGCAGCTTTCACTGGCTAAAAGGCAGTGGAAAGGACAATTGGGCATTGCGTCGGAGAACAATGAAAACAGCGCACTTGCATTGGGTAAGCAGCTTTTGCATTTTCAGCGGTATACTCCCCTTGAAGAAGTCTTTGCCCACATAGACGCAATCACATCGGATCAGCTAAGGGAGGTGGCCAACGAGGTTTTTGCCGATGATGCCTCGGGGTTGATTTATTATTAAACCAATAAAAGAGAGGCTTATCTCCCATTTTCCGATATCAGGAAATGGGCTTTTCGAACAAATAAAGCCCAAAACTGTTTTATTAAAAGTTTTGGATTACGAATGACCAAAGCTGGATTTAAAACAAACTGAACATTAAAGTGATTGAATTATGAAAAAATTAAGATTAATGGCACTTATAGGAATGCTTGCTATCGTTACAGGCGTAAGTGCTCAGCTAAATTTAGGGATTAAAGGTGGTGTAAACATGTCTAATCTTGTTTATGACGACGAGATAGATGATAAAAATCCGAAGATAGGATTTAACGTGGGTCTGGCACTTGATTATGAGTTTTTGCCCAGCTCTGCCATTCAGACAGGCCTGTTCTTTACCACCAAAGGGTTTAAGGCAGTGGATGCTACACTGGATACCGAATATACCGAGAACTTAATGTATCTCCAACTTCCTCTGCATTATGCATACAAGGTGGATGTTACCCCGGGAACACGCGTCGTTTTTCATGCCGGCCCCTATGCAGCCTATGGAGTGGGTGGAAGCAGAGAAGCGAAAGTGGGAAATTTAATGGGTGAATGGGATGTAGACAAAATTTTTGGTGATGAGAACAGGCAGTATAAACCTTTTGATGCAGGGCTGGGACTTGGTGTGGGAGCCGAGTTTGGACCTCTTCTTCTCGACTTGGGCTGGGATATGGGTTTGGTCAATATCTCAAATGCTGATAACGGAAATGTGAAGAATCAAAATGCATATCTTTCTGTGGGCTACAAATTCTAATTTTAAAAATCTAATGTTTCGCAGTTGAAACAGAGGTTGATAATGATAGAATAAAGGACAAAAAAAGTAGCATATTTTAGCTAATATATCACTGAAAATGATTATCTTAGCGATGGATATCAAACCATTAAAATATGCTACAGGACAAAGATATAAAAAAGATTCAAGAGTTGAAAGCGGACTTTACCCCCAATAGGTTATCCGCGGAAGAGATTTTTAGCCGCT
>DFYK01000111.1 GCA_002383605.1 Proteiniphilum sp. UBA4084
GGATGTCTGTCTCCGAAGAGGCTGCCGGTGCGATCATCGATCGGCTGAAGAAGGGCCGTTATATTGATGAAACACGTTATGCCCGGAATTACATCCACGACAAGCTCACTTTCAATAAATGGGGTAGAATGAAGATTGTGCTTTCATTGCGTCAAAAACAGATACCGGCTGAAGTGATCGATGCCGCTTTCGAAGAGTTCTCTGAGAGCCAGCTCAGCGAATCACTTCCGCAATTGCTGGAAGCCAAAAAAAGAACGGTCAAAGGAAACTCACCCTATGAAATAAACGGTAAACTGATCCGTTACGCCCTGGGGAGAGGGTATCCCATGAAGGAAGTTTTACGCTGTATGCGGGATATGAATATAGATGAGCTGCCTGATGAAACGGAATGACCTGTTGATGGAGTTCTCCCGTCTCTTTTTCCCCGCNNGTCTGCATGGTGTGCGGTGAAGAGTTGATACAATCGGAGGAGTGCATCTGTTTGCGATGTGTATACAAGTTACCCCGAACCCACAATTTCAAATATCCGGATAATGCGGCTGAACAGCTGATGGCAGGGAGGATTCCCTTTGAACGGATTGCCTCTTTTTGTGTGTATGCCAAAAAGGGAATGTTGCCCCCGCTGATTCATCAGCTCAAATATCACCGGCACAAGGAAGTGGGGGTACTGCTGGGGAGAATCTTTGGAGAGGACCTATTGGGAAGTGATTTCCTGAAACCCATTGATGCCATTGTACCTGTGCCTTTACATCCTAAGAAGGAAAAAATCAGAGGCTTTAATCAAGCGGAGATGATTGCACGCGGCTTATCGGAGGTTACCTCCCTACCACTGTTGTTGGGCGTTTTGATCCGTGCGGTATTTAATCCCACGCAAACAAAACGGACCAAAACACAACGATGGGAGAATGTGAAGCATATTTTCCGGGTAAATGATCCCGATGCTTTTGCAGACAAGCACCTGCTGCTGGTGGACGATGTGATTACCACCGGCTCCACCATCGAAGCCTGCGGTGTTGCCCTACAGCAATGCCATCGGCTAAAAATCAGTGTGGCAACACTCGGGGAAGTATTTTAGCCTCTTTTTTCTACAAAACGGATATTATTAACTCCGAAATCAGTACTTTTGTAATTAATCTGCGAAAAAAAAGACAACATGAACTCTGTACAGAAATTAACTGCCGAGAAACTTCTCAAGATTAAGGCTATCAAGCTTCAACCCTCCAACCCCTTTACCTGGGCGTCGGGCTGGAAATCACCCATATACTGCGACAACCGCAAACTGATGTCCTATCCTGCTATCCGTAACTTCATCAAGGTGGAGTTTGCCCGGATTGTCCTCGAAAAATATCCCCAAACCGACGCAATTGCCGGCGTAGCTACCGGAGCCATTGCCCCGGGCGTACTGGTGGCCGACCTGCTCGATTTGCCCTTTGTATACATCCGCTCCACTCCGAAAGATCACGGACTGGAAAACCTGATTGAAGGTGATCTCAAACCCAAGCAAAAGGTGATCGTGATTGAAGACCTGGTCTCTACCGGAGGCAGCAGCCTGAAGGCAGTGGAAGCTATCCGTCGCAACGGGTCTGATGTACTCGGCATGCTGGCCGTATTTACCTATGGTTTCCCCCATGCACTAAAAAGCATGCTCGAGGCAAGGGTGGAGCTGACTACGCTCTGTGATTACAATGCAATCCTGGATGAAGCGCTTCAGACAGATTATATTGATGAATCAGAACTGAAAACATTGCAGGACTGGCGTCACGATCCCGAAAATTGGGGGCAGACCGTAAAAAAAACGAAAAAATGACCGAATTTGTCAGCGAGGTAAAAACCATCCCATATAACGATGCCGATGTGTTTCGTGTCCTTTCCGATCTCAATAAGCTGGAGTTGATCAAAGATCAGATACCCGAAGATAAGTTAAAGGACTTTACTTTCGATACCGACACCGTCTCTTTTCGGGTCGACCCCATCGGGAAGATCTCCTTTATCGTGGAAGAACGGGAGCCGAATAAACTGGTAAAATTTAAATCGGATAATTTTATTTTTAATGTCTTTGTCTGGATTCAACTCGTGGGCCAGGCCGAAAATGATACAAGACTCCGTCTCACACTGCGGGCCGATTTGAACCCTTTTGTCAAAGGGATGGCAGAGAAACCGATGCGTGAGGCGGTGGAAAAGATTGCCGATGCATTGGCCCGTTTACCATACGACCGCGTGTAAACTACAGTCGGTCTCTTGGGTGTGAATGCTGAAATGAATAACCGGATGAACTCTTCACAGAGGCCATCCGGTTTTTTGGAAAATCAAAAAGTCATATAAGAAATAGAACTAATTACATTGTGGTTGCTTCGATTAATAGTATTCATTCGATGAGATAACAGGAATTGGCATCTCCGTTGCAGCTTCCCGCACTGCCTGGTTATACCTGTAGATCACATCGTAAGTGATTTCTTTCGTTTTTTCTTTTATGCTGACCGATAGCTTGACGGAATCGGCATTATTGTCCCGCAACGGTTTCAGGTCGAAACAAACAAAGCCTTCATACAGNNTTGTTCCGTTGACTATCATGGGAGTTGTGCTTGAATTCCAGTGCAATGGCATCGGGTGATGTTTCAGATGCCAGTCTGTTTTTTACCAGATTGATGGCGTGTGGCTGTACTCCGCCATAGTTAAACATGAAGGAGACATTCAGATAATCTCCACCAATCCACACGGCATTGACTTTTACGGGGTCATTGCCGATGCTGTCTGCGTTTTGTGCATTCAGTTCGATGACCTGCTTGGTGAGAATATTCCATATGTCGTTTACTTTGATGTAATGATCATACCCGTCCTGTGCACCCGAGAGGATGGTATAATTCAGAAAAACACGCTGATTGTATGCGGGATGGTATAACACGGCATTAGCTGCAGGCCATAACTGTTTGCCATTGTCGAGTAACAAAGAATACGCATTTTCTCCTTCGGGAATTACGGTTGCTATGTTGATCCGGAATTCGCCCAAAGAATGAGAGTTATCGTCGCACGATAACAGAAATAAGCAGATTCCGATTGAAAAAATGCTGATTGTAAAAAAAAACCTTCTCATACAATTTGCTTTTTAT
>DFYK01000069.1 GCA_002383605.1 Proteiniphilum sp. UBA4084
GCTATTTAGCTGACCGCTGACCGCTATTTATCAATCATCCCTCTTCGCCCTTCTCGTCTCCCAGATAAAGTAGGCAAGCAGGCCGAGGAAGGCGAAGAGCGCTGCGATCTGGGCGCCGGTACCATACGGATCGGTCCAGAGGTTCGAGTTTAGCGCATTGCTGTTGCCGGTGAGGAAGATGATGAGCGCCCCCACAACGCCAAAGAGGGCCGCGCCGGCGATGAAGCCGGAGGAGATGAGGATGGCACGCTGGTGGCGGGCATTGGTGAGCTTGGGATCTTTCTTGCTTTTGTTGATCCAGTGATTGAGCAGTCCGCCCACGACGAGGGGTGTGTTGAGCTGCAATGGGATGAACATGCCGAGAGCAAAGGCGAGTGGCGAGACGCCGAGCCAGTTGACCAGGATGGCGATGACGGCGCCGATGCCGAGGAGCATCCAGCTTACGCCACTTCCTGCCATGAGGGGTTCGATGATGGCTGCCATGGCGTTGGCCTGTGGGGCGACCATGGGGTTGGAGTGCTCGGGCGTGGCGACGAAGCCGTAAGCCTCATTCAATATAAAGATTACAGCGCCCACTGTGGCGGCGGAGACCAGTGTGCCGAGGAACTTCCACGACTCCTGCTTTGCCGGGGTGGTACCAATCCAGTAACCAATCTTGAGGTCGGTGACGAAGCCGCCCGCCATGGAGAGGGCGGTGCAGACGATACCACCGATGATGAGTCCGCTTACCATGCCCTGCCATCCTTCGAGGCCGACGGCGACGAGGATCACCGAGGAGAGGATGAGCGTCATGAGCGTCATTCCCGACACCGGGTTGGAGCCGACAATGGCGATGGCGTTGGCGGCGACGGTGGTAAAGAGGAACGAGATCACGGTGATGGTGAGCAGTGCCACGATGGCCTGCACCAGGGTGATCTTTACGCCGATGATGAGGAAGAGGAACACCGCGATGAGTGTGAGGAAGAGGAAGAGCGCCACGAATGCCATCTTCAGGTCGCGGTTGGTGCGTTTCACCTGTGTCTGCTCACTGCCTGAGGTGATATTTTTGCTTGTGGCCAGCTTGAAGGCGCTGCCGATGACGCCGGAGGACTTGATGATGCCGATAATGCCGGCCATGGCGATGGCGCCGATGCCGATGGGTCGTACATACGTTGCGAAGATGGCTTCGGCCGACAGGTCGGCAAAGGGATTAACACCGCCGCCGACGGTTGCTGCCAGCGCCCCGATCTCATTGACAAGAGGGATCAGTACCAGCCAGGAAAGGAGGGAACCGACGGTGATGATGAGCGCGTAGCGGAGGCCGACCAGGTATCCGAAGCTGAAGATGAGTGCACTCACGTTGAACTTGAGCACCATCTTGAAGCGCTCAGCCATGAGGGCGCCGGCGGGGATGATGCGGGTGGTGATCTCCTCGCTCCAGAGACGGAGGGTCGAGAAGCAGAAATCGAACAGTCCTCCGATGAGGCCACTGGTGATGAGCAGCCTGGCTTTGTTGCCACCCTTCTCGCCGGTCATCAGGATCTCGGTGGTGGCAGTCGCCTCGGGGAAGGGAAGCTTGCCGTGCATGTCTTTCACAAAATACTTGCGGAAGGGAATCAGAAAGAGGATTCCGAGAAAGCCGCCGAGCAGCGATGAGAAGAAGATCTGCCAGAAGTTGATCTCTATTTCCGGATATTTGGCCTGGAGGATGTAGAGCCCGGGTATGGTGAAGACGGCGCCGGCGACGATGACCCCGGAGGAGGCGCCGATGGACTGGATGATGACATTCTGCCCCAGGGCATTTTTTTTGCGAAAGGCGGCCGAGGCCCCCACGGCAATGATGGAGATGGGGATGGCGGCTTCAAAGACCTGTCCGATCTTCAGTCCCGAGTAGGCGGCTGCAGCCGAGAAGATGACGGCCATGAGGAGACCCATGCCGACGGACCATCCTGTGACTTCTGTGACGGGTTTGTCTGCCGGCAGTACTGGTTTGTATTCTTCTCCCGGTTGCAATTCACTGTATGCATTTCCGGGGAGTTCAGTGATTTTCTTTTCTTCGTTCTGTTCCATATGTTTGTTTTTTAGGATTCAGTGTTCAGTGTTCAGCTATCAGCTATCAGCTTTTTTTGTCAAATATTCCCAATTTCAGCGGCTTGGAATTTAATGTTTAAGGGAAGACCGATTGTTTGTTACTGAGGTTCTCTCCCAAACCGCTCAATATGCCAATATTCCACTACCCAAGCTGAAAGCTGAAAGCTGATAGCNNCTGAAAGCTGACCGCTGACCGCTGAAAGCTGACCGCTGACCGCTTATATTCAAATTTTTGCCGAAAATACAAAAAAAAACGTAAAGCGCATACCAGTTTTCGGGGTTTGTGCCGAAATTGCTACTTTTGTGTAATTAAAGTGAAAAACAGATGAGAAAGATATTTTTGGCTGCACTGTCGGCGTTGTTTTTGCTGCCGGCAGCTGTACAAAGTGATACACTGGACGATATCCTGAACGGTAAATACAGACCGCGTGATGTGAAGACCATGACCTCGGCGGCCGACGGGATGCATTATTATCAGACCGATCCGCAGCAGACGGCAGTGATCAAGTATGCCTATGCAACGGGTGTCGCAGTGGATACACTGTTCAGTACGCGCACGGCCCGCAACTGTAACTTCGACAACTTTGAGGGGTTCCTGGTCAGCGACGACGAGAACAGGGTGCTGGTATACCGCGACCGCGAACAGCTGTACCGCCATTCATTCAAAGCGAACTACTATTATCACGATGTACGCCGCAACGTGGTACGCAGGCTCTCGGAACACACGTCGAAGCAGATGATCCCCACCTTCTCACCTGATGGGAAGATGGTGGCATACGTGATCGACAACAACATATTTTTGACCAAGTTCGACTTCGATACGGAGTCGCAGGTGACGAAAGACGGTGCACAGGACAGCATCATCAACGGTGCCACCGACTGGGTGTATGAGGAGGAGTTCGGTACCACGCGGCTGATGGAGTTCTCTCCCGATAACAGTCAGCTTGCCTTCGTGCGCACCGACGAGTCTGCTGTGAAGGAGTTTTCATTTCAGACTTTCAACGAGCAGCTTTATCCCGGTTATTACAGTTTTAAATATCCGAAGCCGGGTGAGGCCAACGCGAAGGTGGAGTGCCGCGTGTTTGACATTGCTTCCCGGGTGACACGTACCATGGAGGTGCCGATGGATGGCGATGGCTATATCCCCCGCATCACCTTCACGAAGAATCCCGCGCAGCTGGCATTGATGACGCTGAACAGGAATCAGAACAGGTTCGACCTTTATTTTGTGAATCCCCGCTCCACGGTGGCAAAGCTGGTGCTGCGCGAGGAGAACAAATATTACGTGAATGCGGAATGGCTGAATTCGATTCATTTCCTGGACGACCGGTTCACTTACGTGTCGGAGAAGGATGGCTTCAGCCATATTTATATTTATGGGCTGTCGGGCACGCTGCAGAAGCAGCTCACTACAGGCAGCTATGATGTGACGGCACTCCTCGCGGTGGATCCGCAGACGAAGACGGTCTTTTATAAGGCGGCCGACGAGAGCCCGCTGAGACTGAACATTTACCGGATGAACATCGACAAGGGAACGCCACAGAAGTTATCGCCACAGGCCGGTTCTTATTCGGCCACGTTCAGCGAACAGGGTAAATATTACGTGCAGCACCGTACGGATGCAGCGACGCCTGCGGTAATCACACTGCATGACGGCAACGGGAAACAGCTGCGTGTGCTGGAGGATAACGGTGCGTTGCGCGAGACGCTGGTTGCTGCGCGTTTGCCGCAACGGGAGTTCATTACTGTGCCGGCGGCCGATGGTATTACACAGCTCAATGGCTGGGTGCTGAAACCGGGCGGCTTTAACCCGGCGAGGAAGTACCCGGTGGTGATGATCCAGTATAGCGGTCCCGATTCGCAGGAGGCGCGTGACAAGTATGACATTGACTGGTATTATGCGCTTGCGGAGAAGGATATTGTGGTGGCCTGCATCGATGGTCGTGGCACCGCGGCCCGGGGGGAGGAATTCAGGAAGAGCACCTACATGAAGCTGGGCATTTATGAGTCGGACGATCAGATCGCTGCCGCACGATATCTGGGTAGCCTGCCTTATGTGGATGGAAAGCGGATTGGTATTTGGGGATGGAGCTATGGCGGATACAACGTGCTGATGAGCATGAGCCGCGGAAACGGCATCTTCAGGGCTGGTGTGGCCATTGCACCGGTGACCGACTGGCGCTTTTACGATACGGTGTATACCGAACGATTTATGCGTACGCCGCAGCAGAACAACGACGGCTATCAACAAGGGTCGCCCATTGCACTGGCAGGACAGCTGCAGGGTGACCTGCTGCTTATTCACGGGACGGCAGACGACAACGTGCATTTCCAGAATTCCATGGAATATACGCGGGTGCTCATTCTTGCTAACAAACAGTTCGATCAGTTCTTTTTTCCGGATAAGAATCATCATCTCTCAGGAGGGAATACCAGGCGTTACCTGTATGATAAGGTGATTGCCTATTTCGAAACGCATCTCTGACCGTTTATCGGTTTCACAAATAAGGCCTGAATTCGTTGTTTGACGATGATTGCCGGTAAAATATGTCTCTCCCACAATCGTTCGGGGGAGTCATATTTTTGTTTTTTAAACAATAATGTCCTTTTATTGTTATTAATAAAGCTTTTTGGTAAATGGGCCATTCTCCACGGCTAATTTTTCAGAATCGGAGTAGCGAGGTTTAGACATTAAAGCATAGAGGTTCAGATATTAATAGAGTAGATTTTATTTATTTTCCGTTTTTAGGCCACGGAAAACATTGATTATGGGAGATTTTTTCAACATACGAAACATATTCAGAAATCCTGCTTTCGGGCTCATTCCATTATTTGTTTTTTCATTTCTCGTGGGTATGACCGATTCATGGATGTCTACGGGAATTGTGTTGATATTGTCTCTGCTCGGTTACTTTACCATACGTAAACAGAGCCGGATGATCTACGGTATTTCCGTCGTTGCATTCATAATCGTCTTTCTGCTCTCATTTGCCACCTTCTTTACAAACTTGCATATGGTAAACAGATATGTGGTTGTAGAGATCATTTTCGTGCTGGCACTCATCGTCATCAGGCTCTCGCGCGGCAGAATCATGAAGCAGCTGGGCAGGAGCAGAAACCTGATGATGAAAAACTTTCTGAAAGAAACATTTCGCGTAGCTTTTCAGGCCCAATACGGACTCTTGCTGCATCTGATGTTCGTGCTGCTGTTCTTCCTTTTCGACGGCAGAGGCACCAACGATGTGCGTGAAGCCATCATCATGATATCGAGTCAGCTGATCCTGCTTGCGATTATGTTGCTGGAAGAGGGCAGGCTCTACATCCTTCGCAAGAAACTGGTGGAGGAGGAATGGTTGCCTGTCGTTTCTGAGCAGGGTGAGGTGACGGGACGCGTGGCCAAATCGATCACGAAAGATATGAAGAACCGGTTTATGCATCCCGTGGTGCGGGTTGCACTTATTCATCAGGGAAGCATCTACCTGCAGACGCGGGATCCTGATAGACTACTGAATCCGGGAATGCTCGATTATCCTTTTGAGAAGTACATGCAGTTCAACGACGATATAGACGGGACGGTGCGACATAGTGTCGCGCAGGAGTGTGGCAGTAACGACCTCCCGCTGCGCTTTCTCCTGAAGTATACTTTTGAGAATGAGTCTACGAAGCGGCTTATATTTCTCTATGCTTCCGATATTGAGGATGAGGCGCTGTTCAACAGCCTCCATCTGAAGGGCGGCAAGCTGTGGACCGAAGCGCAGATTGAAGACAACATGGGGAACAACATCTTTTCGGAATGTTTTGAGCTGGAGTTTGAATATCTGAAGAATACGGTGCTGCTGGCACAACGCTTCAGAGACAAGTTGAAGAAAGCCTGAGTCTGACAAGAAAGAGTCCCGATGCACATATCCGAAAAAACGGAGATAAAAGATTCACAAAACAGGAAGAATTCGCAAAACAGGGATGTAAGACCTGAGTAAAAATTAACAGGCAGCTAAACTCGCGTTCGGCTGCCTGTCTTCGTTTAAATATAAAAAAGAAAAAAGTTATTTGTTGGCGTTCAGCTATCAGCGCTCAGCTTCTTTGTTTTAATTACAGCGGTTTGCAAGAAAATGATCAGTGATCAACAATCTGCTTTCCGCCTTTATTTATTCTCCTTCTACGGCAGATCATCGGTGAGCGCGGGCTCATTTTTCAGTGTGCCTGACAGTTTGGAGATGGTCTTGAAATCGATCTTCCCCGAGACAGTGATGATGCTCAAATGAGTCTCCTCATCGAGTGAGATCAGAATGAGTTCCTGCATATTTTTATCTCCCCGCTTCATCCAGACGGAAATCCGGGAGTTTTTTTCGTTTACCGACACCATCTCTTCATAATCGCCGAACTCCTCCTTGACCAGATCATTCGCCTTTTCGAAATAGTACCTGGAATCTTTTGCATTTTCACTGCTTACAATCCGTATGCTTTTCAACTCTTTGAAAGCATTCTTTAGTTCTTCATCCTCCGTATTGGCTGCCATCTTGTCGAGCATTGTCTTGCCGATATTTACGTTATTCAGCGGACGCCCCTCCTCACTGTATTTGTTGATGAATTGCGTGACAAAGCCATTCGCAAAAAGTGATGCCGATGTGAGCAGGATGATCAGGATCAACATTGTTTTTCTCATATTTCTTTCTCCTTTTTATCGCTGGAGATGAATGTGCCGATACGCATCGTATCATTCTTCTCCTGCGCGGTAGCTGCAAGCGAGTCGGTTGTCAATTCCCCGTCGTCTGTAATAAGTGAGTCGAGTGCCGACCAGTCGATATCCAGATCGTCAATCACGCGGATGGTCTGCAGTGAGGCTTCCTCGGTAGTCTGCAGGGCATGGGAGAGCTTTTCCAGTGCGTAAGTGGCGTCCTTGATGGCTGCGTTGGGGTCGTCGTATGTTTCCACAAACCAGGGATTGTTGTTCTGGCGGGTGATGAAGAAGATGCTGATCCCCAGTCCCACGATAAGCAGCAGTGAGGCTGCCACACGCAGCAGAGGAGCAAAGATGCGGATGGTGACATATTCTTTGTTACCGGTCTTTTCTTTCTCCATGGCTTGCTTCAGTCGCTCGTCGAACCCTTCACTCAGGGCGACGGACTGTTCTTCCCGGGTGTAAGCGAAGAGAGGGGCATAAGGTTGCCACGCTGCCGGCAGATTGCTTTGTGAGAAGAAATCACGCAACTCCTGCTCTTCGGAAAGGGTGGTTTCGCAATTCCAGTACCTTTCTAATAATGTATTTATATGTCCTTCGTTTTTAGCTACCATATCCCGCTAATAATTCTTTCATTTTTTTTCGTGCCCTGAAAAGGCTTATCCTGACCAGATCTTCGCTGATGGCGAGTGTTTCTGAAATCTCCCGGTAACTCATCCCCTCCACCTCACGCAACCGGAATGCGAGTTGCTGGTTCTCGGGGAGCTCCCGGAGGCACCGTTCAATGAGGAGGCGTTGTTCTTTTATGACCATCTCGCTGTGTGGCGACTGATGGTCCACAAAATAGAGATCTTCCCGTTCCCGCTCTATGGAATCTGTCTTGCGTAAAGTCATTGTGGCCAGCCTGTCGAGCGCCATGTTCTTGATGGCTCTGAAGCAGTATGCTTCCAGATTCCCGATATCGCTCCACTCCTCTTTTCTGCTCCACAGCTTGAGCAACAGATCCTGCAGAATGTCTTCGGCTTCTTCCTGATCTCTGACAATGCCGTATGCCACGCGGAAAAGCCGGTCCTTTATCGGCAGGATGATTTGGAAGAATGGTTCGTTACTCATTATGAAATGACGGATGACGGGTGAAAAAGTTACATGGGAATGTAGATTTTTTTGTTTAGCTGTCAGGATTCAGCTGTCAGCGATCAGCTATCAGCTATCAGGATTCAGCGATCAGCTGTCAGCTGTCAGCGATCAGCTATCAGGATTCAGCGATCAGCGATCAGCGATCAGCGATCAGGATTCAGCAATCAGCTTTTTTAGGAGCGAACTTTGGACATACAGCGGTCAGCAAGCTTTTTTCGTGCAACAGTTAGCTTTTCTTGTTTTACTGCTTGAAACTAAATTTGGATTTTACAAAATTCCCTGATAAAATATAATTCAAATCGTGTACCAGAGGTAAAAGTACACCTAATTCCTGGAATTTTTTCAGGTTCCTCTGTTTTTTTTATGTCTGAAAGTGCCGTCCTTGCCAATTTGTCACATTAATTTGAAGTAATTACCGCTGCCCTTCACAACATTCTACTACCAAAGCTGAAAGCTGATCGCTGACCGCTGACCGCTATTTCCCTTACCGCTGTCTCTGCCAACATTCTACTACCAATGCTGACCGCTGACCGCTGACCGCTAAAAAGCTGACCGCTAAGAAACTCTTTTTTCAAAAAAACATTCCCAAACACTTGCATATCTTTCTGATTATTTGTAATTTTGTGCCGTTTTTCACCCGAACAGAAAGGTTATTGAATGATAATCAGGGCATTATTATGTGCCAAAAGGGTGAAAATGAAAGACAGAGAAATTATTTAGAAAAATAGCAATACGTAAAAAAGAAAGCAGAAGATGCCTACAATTCAACAACTAGTAAGAAAAGGACGTACCACACTTACGGATAAAAGCAAATCGCCTGCGCTGGACTCCTGTCCGCAGCGTCGTGGAGTTTGCGTGAGGGTGTATACCACCACTCCGAAGAAACCGAACTCGGCCATGAGGAAGGTGGCACGTGTACGTTTAACGAACTCGAAGGAAGTGAATGCTTACATTCCGGGAGAAGGACACAACCTGCAGGAGCACTCCATTGTGCTGGTGCGTGGTGGACGTGTAAAAGACCTGCCGGGTGTACGTTATCACATTGTACGGGGTACCTTGGATACTGCCGGTGTAAACGGTCGTACCCAACGTCGTTCCAAATACGGGGCAAAACGTCCCAAACCGGGAGCGAAGACAGCTGTAGCGGCTAAGCCGGGAGCAAAGAAGAAATAATCTTTTCCCGCATCGCACATTATTAAGTGAAGAATTAAAATTGTAAAATCGCTGTTGAAATTTTTGGGACTCGCTACTTATTACAGGTTGAGTAAATAAACTCGGAGGAGTTTGTTGAAGACAGTTTAAACGGCAACCAAACAACACAAAATTTTTTAGACAATGAGAAAAACAAAACCTAAAAAAAGACAGGTTCTCCCTGATCCTGTTTATGGTGATATAAGGGTGACAAAGTTTGTTAACCACCTTATGTATGACGGCAAGAAAAGTATCTCTTACGATATTTTCTATTCCGCTTTGAACACTGTTAAGGCAAAAATGCCCAACGAAGAAAAATCGGCTCTCGAGATTTGGAAAGCCGCGCTCGACAATATTACTCCTCAGGTTGAAGTGAAGTCACGCCGTGTGGGCGGTGCTACATTTCAGGTACCTACCGAAATAAGACCCGAAAGAAAAGAATCCGTTTCGATGAAAAACCTCATTTTGTATGCACGCAAAAGAGGTGGAAAGACGATGGCCGACAAGTTGGCTGCCGAGATCGTGGATGCCTATAACAACCAGGGTGGTTCTTATAAGCGGAAAGAGGACATGCACAGAATGGCAGAAGCGAACCGTGCTTTTGCGCACTTTAGATTTTAACATAGAAGGAAGGTAAAAAAGATGGCTAAGGGTTCAAAAGAAGCATTAAAATTCACTCGTAACATCGGTATCATGGCGCATATCGATGCCGGCANNGTCATGGACTGGATGGCGCAGGAGCAGGAGCGTGGTATTACCATCACCTCGGCTGCCACCACGACGCACTGGAAATATGATGACCAAACATATAAGATTAATTTGATCGACACCCCGGGACACGTGGATTTCACGGTGGAGGTAGAGCGTTCGCTGCGTGTGCTGGATGGTGCCGTGGCTGCGTTTTGTGCCGTAGGTGGTGTGGAGCCGCAGAGCGAAACGGTCTGGCGTCAGGCCGACAAGTACAAGGTACCCCGCATTGGTTATGTGAACAAGATGGACCGTTCGGGTGCCAACTTCTTTGATGTGGTACGTCAGGTGAAGGAGATGCTGGGCGCTACGGCTTGCCCCATCCAGATACCCATTGGTGCCGAAGAAAACTTCAGGGGAGTGGTCGACCTGGTGACAATGAAAGCGCTTTACTGGCACGATGAGACCATGGGCGCCGACTACGACGTGGTGGATATACCAGCCGATTTGCAGGCTGAAGCCGCAGAGTGGCGCGAGAAGATGCTGGAGACACTTGCCGAATGTGACGATGTGTTGATGGAGAAGTTTTTTGATGCGCCCGATACGATTACCGTGGAGGATATCAAAAGGGCGATCAGAAAAGGAACGTTATCGATGCAGATTAATCCGATGATCTGCGGATCGTCGTTCAAGAATAAGGGAGTGCAGACACTGCTTGATGCCGTGTGTGCATACCTGCCGAGTCCTTCCGACACGGAAGCAATTTCCGGTACTGACCCCGATGATTCGGAGAAGGTGTTGTTGCGCCATCCCGATCCGGAAGAACCGATGAGCGCTTTGGCGTTCAAGATTGCCACCGACCCCTATGTGGGCCGTTTGTGCTTCTTCCGTGTTTACTCGGGTGAGATTGAAGCCGGATCATATGTATATAATCCCCGTTCGGGAAAGAAGGAACGTATTTCGCGTCTTTTCCAGATGCACTCCAACAAGCAGAACCCGAAAGAATTTATCGGTACGGGTGATATCGGTGCCGGCGTGGGATTCAAGGATATCCGCACCGGAGACACCTTGTGTGATGAGAACCATCCGATCATCCTGGAGGCAATTGACTTCCCCGATCCGGTGATCGGCATTGCCGTGGAACCCAAGACCCAGAAGGACCTGGATAAGCTCTCCAACGGACTGGCCAAGCTGGCCGAGGAAGATCCCACGTTCACCGTGAAGACCGACGAAGAAACAGGGCAGACTGTCATTTCAGGGATGGGTGAGCTTCACCTGGAAATCATCATCGACCGTCTGAAACGTGAGTTCAAGGTGGAAGCCAACCAGGGACGTCCCCAGGTATCTTACAAGGAAGCGATCACCAAGCCGGTGGAATTGCGCGAAGTGTACAAGAAACAATCGGGTGGACGTGGTAAGTTTGCCGACATGATTGTGCGTGTGGAACCTGCCGATGTTGATTTTGAAGGCGATTTGCAGTTCGTGGACGAGGTGAAGGGCGGTAACATTCCGAAGGAATTCATTCCTTCTATTCAGAAAGGATTCCAGCGTGCCATGAAGAATGGTGTGTTGGCAGGATATGCTCTCGATAAGCTAAAGGTGACGGTGATTGACGGTTCTTACCATGCGGTAGACTCCGACCAGTTGTCGTTTGAGATTTGTGCCATGCAGGCGTTCAAAAACGCTTCTGAAAAGGCAAGCCCCGTGTTGCTGGAACCCATCATGAAAGTGGAAGTGGTAACACCCGAAGAAAGTATGGGTGATGTGATCTCCGACTTGAACAAACGACGCGGACAGATTGAAGGAATGGAGTCGAACCGTTCCGGTGCCCGTGTGGTGAAGGCCAAGACGCCGCTTTCAGAGATGTTTGGTTATGTGACTTCATTGCGTACCATTACTTCGGGACGCGCCACATCGACCATGTCGTTTTCTCATTTTGAAGAAGTTTCTGCTTCCATCGCCCGTCAGGTATTGACGGAAGTGAAGGGCCGTGTAGATTTGATCAAATAATATAACAGATATATGAGCCAAAAAATCAGAATCAAACTGAAATCTTACGATTACAGCCTCGTCGACAAATCGGCCGAGAAAATCGTGAAAACCGTAAAAGCTACGGGTGCCGTGGTAAGCGGTCCGATACCCCTGCCCACGCACAAGCGTATTTTTACCGTGAACCGTTCAACATTCGTGAACAAGAAGTCACGCGAACAGTTCGAGTTGGCCTCTTTCAAGCGTCTCATCGACATTTACAGCTCCACAGCCAAGACCGTGGATGCACTGATGAAGCTTGAGCTGCCCAGCGGGGTAGAAGTAGAAATTAAAGTGTGAGAATCAGGATTCAGGAATCAGCTACGGTAGTGGATGATTGTTAAAGTCAGCGGTTCGAGGTTAACGTCAAACGTTTACTTGCAAACGCTACAATGCAAAAAGTTTGCTCTTAAGAAGCTGAAAGCTGACCGCTGACTCCTGACCGCTAAAAAAATAATTTTTTTAAACAACAGAGAAATGCCAGGATTATTAGGAAAAAAAATCGGAATGACATCCGTTTTCAGTGCCGAGGGAAAGAACATTCCATGCACTGTTATCGAAGCAGGTCCTTGCGTAGTTACTCAGGTGAAGACCGTTGACAATGACGGTTACGACGCTATTCAGCTCGGGTTTGTTGAAAAGAAAGACAAACATACCCCGAACCCTGAAAAAGGTCACTTCAAGAAAGCCGGCGTAACACCCAGGAGACACTTGGCCGAGTTCAAAGGATTTGGGAATGGCTACAAGGCCGGTTCCGAGATCACTGTTGATCTTTTCAACGACACCATTTATGTGGACGTGATCGGTACATCAAAAGGGAAAGGATTCCAGGGCGTGGTAAAACGTCATGGATTTGCCGGTGTGGGACAGTCCACACACGGACAGCACAACAGGTTGCGTGCACCCGGTTCCATTGGCGCGGCTTCATATCCCGCCAAGGTATTCAAGGGCACCCGCATGGGTGGCCAGATGGGAAATGAACGGGTAACCGTGCAGAACCTGCAGATAGTGAAAGTGATTCCGGAGCACAACCTCCTTCTTGTGAAGGGTTCTGTGCCGGGAGCAAAAGGTTCAATCGTTATAATTGAGAAATAAAATGGAATTAAACGTTTACAATATCAAAGGAGAGGTAACGGACAAGAAGGTGACACTCGATGATTCCATTTTCGGGATTGAACCTAACGATCACGTTATCTGGCTGGATGTAAAGCAATATCTTGCCAACCAGCGTCAGGGTACGCACAAATCGAAAGAAAGGAGCGAGATTGCCGGTAGTACACGCAAGCTGATCCGTCAGAAAGGCGGTGGCGGTGCACGTCGCGGTGACATTAAATCGCCCGTGCTGGTGGGTGGAGGCCGTGTATTTGGTCCCAAGCCAAGAGATTACAGCTTCAAGCTGAACAAGAAAGTGAAAGCGCTGGCACGCAAATCGGCCCTCTCACTGAAAGCAAAAGAAAATGCGATCATCGTGGTGGAGGATTTGAACTTCGACACCCCGAAAACAAGCCGCATTGTTGAGTTGACAAAAAAACTGCAACTGGCTGATAAAAAGCTACTTTTCGTTTTGCCAGGTCAAAATAAAAACGTATATTTGTCGGCCCGGAATTTGGGAAAAGTAAGTGTTGTAACCGCTTCAGACATAAACACATACGGAATCATGCATTGTAGTAGTCTGGTGATCACGGAATCATCGGTTGCTGCGATTGATAACCTGTTTAAAGCATAAGGAGATAGAAAATGAGTGTAATAGTAAAACCCATATTCACCGAAAAGCAAACGGCCCTCACCGACAAGTATGAGAACCGTTATGGTTTCATTGTGGCACCTACTGCAAACAAGGTTGAGATTAAAAACGCTGTAGAGGCACTCTACAACGTACATGTGGAAAGCGTGAACACGATGCAGTACGATGGCAAGAAGCGTAGCCGCTACACCAAATCGGGTGTGGTAAACGGCAGTACGCCGGCGTACAAGAAAGCAATCATCACCTTGAAGAAAGGTGAAACCATCGATCTATTCAGCAATATTTAAACAAAATGGCAATACGTAAATTAAAGCCCACAACACCGGGGCAAAGACACAAGATTATCGGTTCATTTGAAAATATCACTGCAAGTGTACCGGAAAAATCTCTTGTAGTTGGCAAGAGCGCATCGGGTGGCCGCAACAACCAGGGTAAGATGACCATGGGTTATCTGGGTGGCGGACACAAAAGACGGTTCAGGCTCATCGACTTCAAGAGAACGAAAGATGGTATCCCTGCCGTTGTCAAAAGCATAGAGTATGATCCCAACCGTTCGGCACGCATTGCGTTGCTCTATTACGCCGATGGGGAGAAAACCTATATTCTGGCTCCCAACGGCTTACAGGTGGGAACCTCAGTGATGTCGGGGCCGACTGCGGCTCCTGAAGTTGGTAATGCGCTGCCTCTCTCGGCAATTCCTATCGGTACCGTGGTTCACAACATTGAACTGCGTCCCGGGCAAGGCGCCAAGATGGCACGTTCTGCCGGAACTTTTGCACAGCTGGTATCGCGTGAAGACAACTACGCGATCATCAAGATGCCTTCCGGCGAAGTACGCAAGATCCTGTCTGCTTGTAAGGCGACCATTGGTAGTGTAGGTAATTCGGATCATGCTCTGGAAAAATCAGGTAAAGCCGGTCGTTCACGTTGGCTCGGACGCCGTCCCCACAACCGCGGGGTTGTCAAGAACCCGGTTGACCACCCCATGGGTGGTGGTGAAGGACGTGCATCGGGAGGCCATCCGCGTTCACCGAAAGGCTTATATTCAAAGGGCTTGAAGACAAGAGCTCCTAAAAAACATTCTTCGAAGTACATTGTAGAGAGAAGAAAAAAGAAGTAATCTGATTAATTAAACATCACTATGAGCAGATCATTAAAAAAGGGTCCCTATATCAATCTGAAACTGGAAAAGAAGGTGATAACCATGAATGAAAGCGGTAAGAAAACTGTGATCAAGACATGGGCGCGCGCTTCTATGATATCACCCGATTTTGTTGGACATACCATTGCTGTGCACAACGGGAACAAGTTTATCCCGGTCTACGTCACAGAGAACATGGTTGGGCACAAGCTGGGCGAATTCGCTGTTACCCGCACCTTCCGCGGACATGCCGGCAACAGAAAGAAATAAGATCAGGGCGCTTAACGAATAAAAAAAAGTAAAGACATGAGTGCTAGAAAAAGAATATCAGCCGAACAGAGAAAAGAAAACCGCAAAGAGGTTTCTTTCGCCGTGTTGAAGAACGTTCCCAGCTCACCGCGCAAGATGCGTTACGTTGCCGATATGGTACGGGGCATGGAAGTGTTCAAAGCGCTGGGCGTTTTGAAATTCTCCAACAAAGATGCGTCGGGCAAGATTGAGAAATTGTTGCTTTCCGCCATTGCCAACTGGGAGCAGAAGAATGAACGCAAAGCCGAAACGGGCGAATTATATATCAAGACGATTTCGGTGGACGAGGGTGCTTCGCTGAAACGGCTTCGTCCTGCTCCGCAGGGCCGTGGATACAGAATCCGCAAACGTTCGAATCACGTGACCATCGTGGTAGATACATTCAAGAAAGAAGAACAAGAACAAAACTAAGAAGATGGGACAAAAAGTAAATCCGATAGCAAATCGTTTGGGAATCATCAAAGGATGGGACTCCAACTGGTATGGTGGAAATAATTATGGTGATACCTTGCTCGAAGACAGCAAGATACGTACCTATTTGAATGCCCGTCTATCCAAAGCAAGTGTATCGCGCATTGTCATTGAGCGTACCTTGAAGCTGGTGACCATCACCATTTGTACCGCCCGCCCCGGCATCATCATTGGTAAAGGAGGCCAG
This sequence comes from Proteiniphilum sp. UBA4084, assembly GCA_002383605.1. Taxonomy (GTDB): domain Bacteria; phylum Bacteroidota; class Bacteroidia; order Bacteroidales; family Dysgonomonadaceae; genus Proteiniphilum. The sequence goes on from DFYK01000069.1 coordinate 15,644, forward strand.
GAAGTGGACAAGCTCAAGGAAGAGCTGATGAAGATCACCGACAAAGACATACAGATTAACATATTCGAGATCAAGAAGCCTGAGTTGGATGCTGTGATTGTGGCCAACAACGTAGCTCGCCAGATTGAAGGAAAGATCGCTTACCGCCGTGCCGTGAAGATGGCCATCGCTGCCACCATGAGAATGGGTGCCGAGGGCATCAAGATTCAGGTATCGGGACGGTTGAACGGCGCCGAGATGGCCCGCTCGGAAATGTACAAAGAGGGAAGAACTCCGTTGCATACTTTCCGTGCCGACATCGACTATGCCCATGCAGAAGCATTGACTAAAGTAGGTATCATTGGCGTGAAGGTATGGATTTGTCGCGGTGAGATTTATGGCAAGAAAGACCTGGCTCCTTCATTTGCCACGTCGAAAGACAATCGTCAGCACAGTGGTGGCGGCAACCGTGGCGGTGGCAACCGTCCCGATGGCGGCGGTCGCGGCGGCAGACGGAACAGAAGAAACAACAAAAACGCTTAATTGAAGAAAATATGTTACAACCAAAGAAAACAAGATTCAGAAGACAGCAGAAAGGACGCATGAAAGGCAATGCCGGACGTGGGCACGAGCTGGCATTCGGTTCTTTTGGGATCAAATCATTGCAATCTAAGTGGATCACCGGAAGTCAGATTGAAGCTGCCCGTATTGCGGTAACGCGTTACATGCAACGTCAGGGACAGGTTTGGGTACGTATTTTCCCCGATAAGCCTATCACCAAGAAGCCGGCCGAAGTGCGTATGGGTAAGGGAAAAGGTAACCCCGAAGGATTTGTGGCGCCCGTGACCCCCGGAAGAATCATTTTTGAGATAGAAGGTGTATCGTTCGAAGTGGCAAAAGAAGCGCTGCGTCTGGCAGCCCAGAAGTTGCCGGTGACCACCAAGTTTGTGGTCCGGACGGATTATGATTATGAGCAAAAATCGTAAAGAGAGATGAAGAAGCAGGAAGAATTACTAGAACTGTCAGACAAGGATCTGAAAGAGAGACTGGATGCCGAAGTGGTATCGTTGACCCAGTTGCGGATCAACCACACCATCACTCCGCTCGATAATTCAGGCTCAATAAAGGAAAAGCGCAGAAATATAGCCCGCATTCACACAGAGTTGCGTGCCAGAGAGTTGAAAAAACAACAATAACCAGGAGAATGGAAACGAGAAATTTAAGGAAAGAAAGAATCGGGGTCGTTTTCAGTGACAAGATGGACAAAACCGTTACTGTTGCTGTAAAATGGAAAGAGAAACACCCTATATATGGGAAGTTCGTTAGTAAAACGAAGAAATTTCACGCCCATGATGAGCAGAACGACTGTCACATTGGTGACACGGTGCGTATAATGGAGACACGTCCTTTGAGCAAATCGAAGAGATGGAGAGTGATTGAAGTAATTGAAAGGGCCAAGTAAGATGATACAGCAAGAATCAAGATTAACGGTTACGGACAACAGTGGTGCCAAGGAAGTACTTTGCATCCGTGTTCTGGGCGGTACAGGAAGACGATATGCTTCGGTAGGAGACATCATCGTAGTTTCAGTAAAGAGTGCCATCCCATCGAGTGATATTAAGAAAGGATCTGTATCAAAGGCAATGATCGTACGTACGAAGAAAGAGATTCGCAGAGCCGATGGTTCTTACATACGGTTCGACGACAATGCCTGCGTACTGTTAAACAATGCCGGCGAGTTGAGAGGCAGCCGTATCTTCGGGCCGGTAGCCCGTGAGTTGCGTACCACGAACATGAAGATTGTTTCTTTGGCACCGGAAGTATTATAATATTCAACAATCACAGGCTATGACAAAATTACATATCAAGAAAGGCGATACGGTTTACGTGAATTCCGGCGAAGACAAAGGAAAGACGGGCCGCGTACTGGAGATTCTTGTGGACAAGAACCGTGCAGTGGTGGAAGGCGTGAACATCATATCGAAACATACGAAGCCCAACGCCCAGAATCCAAATGGCGGCATTGAAAAGAAAGAGGCCTCCGTGCATCTCTCGAAGCTGAATCCGGTGGATCCTAAGACGGGAAAACCTACCCGCGTGGGCAGAAAGAAAGACAATAAAGGCAAATCAGTGCGTTACGCAAAAAAATCAGGGGAGGTAATTAAATGAGTACTGCAACATACGAAGTGAGTTTAAAGAAAGATTACAAAGAGCGTGTAGTTCCTGCTTTGATGAAGGAATTCAGCTACAAATCGGTGATGCAGGTGCCCCGTTTGGAGAAGATCGTGATCAACCAGGGGCTGGGCATTGCCGTGGCCGACAAGAAGATCATTGAGACAGCGATCAATGAGTTGACAGCCATTACGGGCCAAAAGGCTGTGGCTACCACCTCACGCAAGGACATTTCCAACTTCAAGCTGCGTAAGAAAATGCCGATCGGCGTACGTGTGACACTGCGTCACGACAAAATGTATGAATTCCTGGAGAGGCTGGTGCGCGTGGCGCTGCCCCGTATCCGTGACTTCAAAGGTATTGACAGCAAGCTCGACGGCCGGGGGAACTACACACTGGGTATCCAGGAGCAGATCATCTTTCCGGAGATCAACATCGACAACATCAACCGTCTGCTGGGAATGAACATCACCTTTGTGACCACAGCTCCCACCGATGAAGAAGGTTACGCGCTCCTGAGAGAGTTCGGATTACCGTTTAAGAAAGATAATTAGTGAGCGATAACCAGAAAAATGATCAAAAAAACAAATAGATAATGGCAAAAGAATCAATGAAAGCCCGCGAGGTGAAAAGAGCCAAGATGATTGCCCGTTACGCCGAAAAGAGAGCCAAATTTCTGGCTGAAGGTGATTACGAAGCACTTCAGTCTATACCCAGGAACGCTTCACCGGTGCGCCAGCACAACCGTTGCAAACTTACCGGACGTCCCAAGGGATATATGCGCCAGTTTGGCCTCTCCCGTATTCAGTTCCGCGAAATGGCATCGAAAGGGCTGATCCCCGGGGTGAAGAAAGCGAGCTGGTAAAAAGCGGTCAGGATTCAGGTATCAGGTATCAGGATTCAGGTTTCAGCTTCGGTAGTGGAAAGTTGTAACGGGCAGCGGCTCGGGTTTAATACTGAAAACTACTTGTAAACTGCTGACAGAAGCAAAATAGAAGCAAAGGGGTTTAAAGCTTGCTTGAAAACCGCTGATAGAAGCAAAACCTCAGCAAAGAGGCTGACAGCTGAATCCTGAACGCTGACAGCTAAAAAATAATAAATATTGTCCCGGCAGTCGGGATCAATTTAAACAATCATTATATGACAGATCCAATAGCAGATTATTTGACGCGGTTACGAAACGCTATCAAGGCGAAACATCGTGTGGTAGAGATTCCCGCATCGAATTTAAAAAAAGACATCACAAAGATTCTTTTTGAAAAAGGCTACATTCTTAATTACAAGTTTGTAGAGGATGGCCCACAGGGCACCATCATGATCGCATTGAAGTATGATCCGGTGAACAAGGTGAATGCCATCAAAAAACTGAAACGTGTTTCTACGCCCGGCTTGCGTCAGTATGTCGGTCACAAGGAAATGCCGCGCATACTCAACGGGTTGGGTATTGCCATATTATCTACTTCAAACGGAGTAATGACAGATAAAGAGGCCCGCGAACAAAAAGTGGGCGGTGAAGTATTGTGTTACGTTTATTAATTTGAAGGAGAGAACAATATGTCAAGAATAGGAAAATTACCCATCACCTTGCCCGCAGGCGTAACCGTGACTGTAGGCGAAGATAATGTGATTACACTGAAAGGACCGAAAGGTGAACTGCAACAGCAGGTAAGCCCCAATATGACAGTGAAAGTGGATGAGGGTCATCTGATCATTGAACGTCCCGACGACGAAAAAGAAAATCGTGCGTTGCACGGTCTATATCGTTCTTTATTACACAACATGGTTACAGGCGTGTCGGAAGGTTTCCGCAAAGAACTGGAGCTTGTGGGTGTTGGTTACCGTGTGACCAACAGCGGACAGGTGCTGGAGCTTTCGCTAGGTTATACCCACAGCATCTTGTTGGAATTACCCAAGGAGATCAAGGTTGAAACCAAGATGGAGAGAAACAAGAATCCGCTCATCCTGCTTGAATCGTGTGACAAGCAACTGCTCGGACAGGTATGTGCCAAGATCCGTTCGTTCCGCAAGCCGGAGCCTTACAAAGGCAAAGGTATTCGTTTCGTGGGTGAACAGGTACGCCGCAAATCGGGTAAGACAGCAGGTAAATAATCTACGTAAACTGAAATTGCAATGGTAACAAAGAACGAAAGAAGATTAAAAATTAAAGCCCGTGTACGTGGCAAGATAAGCGGTACTCCCGAGTGTCCGCGTCTGTCAGTATTCAGGAGCAACAAACAGATATATGCACAGGTCATCGACGATCTGACTGGCAAGACGCTGGCGTCGGCTTCCTCTTTGAAAATAGAAGAGAAGCTCGCAAAGAAAGAGATCGCTGCCAAGGTGGGCGAGCTCATTGCCCAGCACGCCAAAGAGGCCGGTGTGGAAAAAGTAACCTTCGACAGGAACGGCTACTTGTATCATGGACGTATTAAAGAATTGGCTGATGCCGCCCGCAAAGGTGGACTTAAATTTTAACGATTATGGCAGGAATGAATAATAAGGTAAAAACAACAAACGACATCGAGTTAAAAGACCGTTTAGTGGCTATTAATCGTACCACCAAGGTAACCAAGGGAGGCCGTACCTTCACGTTTGCAGCCATGGTTGTTGTAGGCAATGAGGATGGCATCGTAGGCTGGGGTCTCGGCAAGGCAGGTGAAGTAACCACGGCGATTGCCAAAGGAGTGGAAGCTGCCAAGAAGAACCTGATCAAGGTGCCGGTATATAAGGGGACAATCCCCCACGAGCAGGTGGCCGCCTTTGGTGGTGCGGAAGTATTCCTGAAGCCTGCTTTTGCCGGTACGGGTGTGAAGGCCGGAGGTGCCATGCGTGCCGTACTGGAGAGCGTGGGTATCACCGATGTGTTGGCCAAGTCGAAAGGTTCATCGAACCCGCATAACCTGGTGAAGGCGACCATCGCCGCACTCACCGAGTTGAGAGACCCGCTCACCGTCGCACAGAACAGAGGGGTAAGTATGGAAAAAGTATTTAACGGATAATAAAGGAGGAACCTGACATGGCTACAATCAAAGTAAAGCAGACAAAAAGCAGAATAGGCGCTCCGAAAGATCAGAAACTGACGTTGGATGCACTGGGACTTACCAAAATGCAACGTGTGGTGGAACACGAAGACACGCCTGCAATCCGGGGGCTGATTCGCAAGGTACATCATCTGGTGACGGTAGTAGAGTAATAGATTTATAAACGATAAAAAATACAGATACAATGGATTTATCGAATTTAAAACCAGCGGAAGGAGCAACCACATCCCGCAAGCGCATTGGCCGCGGAACCGGTTCGGGTAAGGGTGGTACTTCTACCAAAGGACATAAAGGACAAAAATCAAGATCGGGTTATTCGAAGAAAGTCGGTTTTGAAGGAGGACAGATGCCGTTGCAGCGTCGTGTTCCCAAATTCGGTTTCAAACCACTGAAGAGAGTGGAATACAAAGCAATTAATCTGGAAACACTGCAGGAACTGGCCGATGGGCAGAAGCTCACTGCCATCACGCCCGAGGTGTTGATCAATGCCGGTCTTATTGCCGACAAACATCAGGTGAAAATTCTGGGCAGGGGTACCCTCACGGCCAAGCTGGAAGTGGAAGCACACGCTTTCTCCAAGTCGGCCGAGCAGGCAATCACCGCTGCAGGTGGAACCGCAAAAAAACTCTGACGCGATGGGATTTGTACAAACAGTCAAGAATATATGGAAGATTGAGGACCTCCGTCAGAGGCTTCTCATCACCATCGGATTTGTTGCCATCTACCGGTTTGGATCGTTCGTGGTATTGCCGGGAATCAACCCGGAACAGCTTGTGGCGCTGCAATCAAATGCCAACACCGGCTTGTTGAGCCTGCTCGATATGTTTTCGGGCGGCGCCTTTGCCAACGCATCCATCTTCGCCCTGGGTATCATGCCCTACATCTCTGCCTCCATCGTGATGCAGCTGCTGGGAATTGCAGTACCTGCATTTCAGAAAATGCAGCGTGAGGGTGAAAGCGGACGTACCAAGATTAACCAGTATACCCGTTATCTTACGGTAGGCATCCTGATTGTACAGGGTCCGGCTTACCTTTACGGTGCCGTGGGCAGTGCCATTCCCGGAGGTTTCTGGGACTGGGTGTTGCCAACGACAATCATTCTCGCCGGCGGCAGCATGTTTGTGCTCTGGCTGGGTGAGCGTATCACGGACAAAGGCGTAGGAAACGGTATCTCGTTCATCATCCTTATTGGGATCATTGCCCGTCTGCCCCATGCATTGGTGGCCGAGTACGACCGGCTGATTGATGCTCCCGGGGGATTGATCCTGCTGTTGCTTGAGTTATTGTTTCTTGTTGCCGTCACAGCTGCCGCCATCATGCTGGTACAGGGTATCCGCAAGGTGCCTGTGCAGTATGCCAAACGCATCGTAGGCAATAAACAATATGGAGGAGTGAGACAATACATCCCGCTGAAGGTGAATGCCGCCAACGTGATGCCAATCATCTTTGCGCAGGCAATCATGTTTATCCCGCTTACCCTTGCACGGTTTTCTGCCGGAGAAGGGGGTGGTTTCTGGACGTCGCTGATGGATTTTACCAGTTTTTGGTATAACTTCATCTTTGCCGCGCTGATCATTGCCTTCACCTACTTCTATACAGCCATCACGGTAAATCCGGTGCAGATGGCCGAAGACCTGAAACGTAACAACGGATTTATTCCAGGTGTGAAACCGGGAAAGAAAACGGCTGAGTATATCGACACCATCATGTCGAGAATCACCCTGCCCGGTTCGGTGTTCCTGGCTATCGTAGCCATCCTGCCCGCCTTTGCGGGACTGATGGGGATCAACTCACAATTTGCCCAGTTCTTCGGTGGCACCTCGTTGTTGATTCTCGTGGGTGTGGTGCTCGATACCCTGCAACAGATAGAAAGTCACCTGCTGATGCGTCATTACGACGGATTCCTGAAGTCGGGTGCCAAAATCAAAGGCAGGACAGGTTCAATTGCTGCATATTAAATTCAGAAAATGTGATGGATAGCAAGATGATTATACTGAAGACCGACGAAGAGATTGAGTTCATGCGGGAAGCAAACCGTCTGGTGGGAATGACGCTCGGAGAGCTGTCACACCACATCAGGCCGGGTGTGACTACGATGCAACTCGACAAGATTGCCGAGGAGTTTATCAGAGATCATGGTGCGTTCCCCACTTTTTTAGGATATGGCGGTTTCCCCAATTCCATCTGTACTTCTGTCAACGAGAACGTGGTACATGGCATCCCCAACAACAAACCCTTACTGGAAGGTGATGTTGTTTCGGTGGATTGCGGTACCCAGTTGCGCGGCTTTTGTGGCGACTCGGCTTACACCTTTTGTGTGGGTGAGGTAGACGAAAAAGTGAAGGAGCTTCTTCGCGTGACCAAAGAGTCGCTCTACAAAGGAATTGAACAGGCAATGGAAGACAAACGGATTGGAGACATCGGTTTCACCATTCAGAGCTACTGCGAATCGAAAGGTTACTCAGTGGTACGCGAGCTGGTAGGGCACGGCATTGGCCGTCAGATGCACGAAGCGCCCGAGGTGCCCAATTACGGACGCCGCGGTATCGGTCCGCTCATCAAGAACGGGATGTGCATTGCCATTGAACCGATGATTAACATGGGAGGCAAGAAAGTGGTCTTTGAGAATGACGGCTGGACGGTACGTACGAAAGACCGGAAGCCTTCGGCCCACTTTGAACACACCATTGCCATCCGGAACGGGAAAGCCGATATTTTATCGACATTTGAGTTTATTCAGGAGACAAACTAAAAAGAGCAATGATTGAATGGCTAAACAAGCAGCAATAGAACAGGACGGAACCATCATTGAAGCATTGTCGAATGCGATGTTCCGTGTGGAACTGGAAAACGGACACGAAATAACTGCCCATATCTCGGGAAAGATGCGCATGCATTACATCCGCATTCTTCCGGGAGACAGGGTAAGGGTGGAAATGTCGCCGTATGACCTTTCGAAAGGGAGGATTTCGTTCAGGTATAAATAGAGCGATCAGGATTCAGGAATCAGGAATCAGGTGTCAGGAATCAGGAATCAGCTGTCAGGTGTCAGGAATCAGCTTTGGTAGTAGAAAGTTGCAACGGGCAGCGGCTCGGGTTTAATACTGAAAGCTACTTGCAAACGGTTGAAAGAAACAACAACCCCAGTAAAGAAGCTGAACGCTGAACGCTGAACCCTGAACGCTAAAAAAGCTGAACGTTGATCACTGAAAACTAAGAATTTAAACGAAAAAAACAAATCATATGAAAGTAAGAGCATCACTAAAGAAACGTACGGCCGACTGTAAGATTGTAAGAAGGAAGGGTCGTTTGTATATTATCAACAAAAAGAATCCCAAATTCAAACAACGTCAGGGATAATTTGTATCATTGTAATCAAATAATTAAAAGAGATATATGGCTATAAGAATTGTGGGTGTCGATCTGCCGCAGAATAAAAGAGGCGAAATTGCCCTGACCTATATTTACGGCATCGGACGCAGTGCAGCGAACACCATTTTAGCAAAAGCAGAAGTTGACAAGGATATCAAAGTGAAGGACTGGACCGACGATCAGGCAGCCCGCATTCGTGAGATCATCGGCAGCGAATTCAAAGTGGAAGGAGATTTGCGTTCGGAGATTCAGTTGAACATTAAGCGATTGATGGATATCGGTTGCTACCGTGGCATTCGTCATCGTATCGGGTTGCCGGTTCGTGGACAGAGTACGAAGAATAATGCGCGCACACGGAAGGGTAGAAAGAAAACCGTTGCTAACAAGAAAAAAGCTACTAAATAACAGAAGGTAACATGGCAAAAAGAACAGTTGCAGCAAAAAAGAGAAATGTAAAAGTAAACGCCGTTGGCCAGGCTCACATCTCTTCTTCATTTAACAACATCATTGTTTCGTTAACCAACGAAAATGGGGAAGTGATCAGTTGGTCTTCAGCCGGCAAAATGGGTTTCAGAAGTTCCAAGAAGAATACACCCTATGCAGCCCAGATGGTTGCACAGGATTGTGCGAAGACAGCCTATGACTTAGGATTACGTAAGGTGAAAGCCTACGTGAAAGGGCCGGGCAACGGACGTGAATCGGCCATCAGGACTATTCACGGTGCAGGAATTGAAGTAACGGAGATCGTAGACGTGACGCCGTTGCCACACAACGGATGCCGTCCCCCGAAACAGAGAAAAGTTTAATTAATAATTTAAGTTTCATTTATCTTGAAACTTGAGCTGTGATTGATTACAACACAACTTCTCTGTAATCGCGGCTGCACAGTTTAGGCTTCAGTAAAGTTTAATTGTAAAGATGGCAAGATATATTGGTCCAAAATCAAAAATCGCCCGCAAATTCGGCGAGCCTATTTTCGGTCCCGACAAGGTTCTCTCCAAAAAGAACTATCCCCCGGGACAACACGGTAATTCACGCAGACGCAAGACCTCGGAATATGGGATACAGCTGCGTGAGAAACAACGTGCCAAATATACGTACGGCGTACTGGAGAAACAGTTCCGTCTGACGTTCGACAGAGCTGCCCGCAGCCGCGGTATTACCGGTGAGGTACTGCTTCAAATGCTCGAGTCACGTCTCGACAACATCGTATTCCGTCTGGGTATTGCTCCCACAAGAGCAGCTGCACGTCAGCTGGTTACACACCGTCATATCGTGGTGAACGGGCAGGTATTGAACATTCCTTCCTATACCGTAAAACCGGGTGATGTTGTGGGTGTGAGAGAAAAATCAAAATCGATGGAGGTGGTTGTCAATGCCCTGTCAGGCTTCAACCACAGCAAATATCCCTGGCTTGAGTGGGATAAAGTTACTTTGAGCGGTAAAATGTTGCACGTGCCCGAAAGAGCCGATATCCCGGAAAGCATCAAAGAACAACTCATCGTAGAATTATATTCTAAACAATAATTTCATGGCAATATTAGCATTCCAAAAACCCGATAAAGTAATCATGTTACAGGAGGATGCCTTCTCCGGTAAGTTTGAATTCCGCCCGCTGGAGCCCGGATATGGCATTACGATAGGCAACGCCCTGCGCCGCATCCTGCTTTCCTCTCTGGAAGGATTTGCGATTACATCGGTTAAGATAGACGGTGTGGAGCACGAATTTGCTACCATACCGGGCGTGATAGAAGATGTAACAGGTATTATCCTGAATCTGAAAAAAGTAAGATTCAAAAGGATAGTAGAAGAGTTTGAAACAGAAAAAGTGAGCATCGCTATTTCGGGAACGGAAGTGTTTAAAGCCGGAGATATTGGTAAATTACTGACCGGTTTCGAAGTGCTGAATCCCGAGTTGGAGATCTGCCATCTTAACAAGAAGAGCGATTTACGTATGGAACTCATCATCAACAAAGGAAGGGGATACGTGCCTGCCGATGAGAATCGGGAGATGTTGCCCACCGATGATGTACAAACCATAGCCATTGACTCGATTTTCACGCCGATCCGCAATGTAAAATACGAGATAGAAGATTACCGTATCGAACAGAAAACGGACTACGAAAAGCTGATTATTGAAATTTCCACCGATGGATCCGTTCAACCCAAAGAGGCGTTGAAGGAAGCAGCCAAGATACTGATTCAGCATTTTGTGTTGTTTTCCGACGACAACAAAATCATGCTCGAGACATCCGATGCGGAAAGTATCGAAGAGTTTGATGAAGAGGTGTTGCACATGCGCCAGCTGCTGAAACGCAAATTGTCGGATCTTAACCTCTCGGTGCGCGCACTCAACTGTCTGAAGGCAGCCGACGTGGAGACACTGGGACAGTTGGTATCGCACAACAAGAACGATCTGCTCAAGTTCCGCAACTTCGGAAAGAAATCGCTGACCGAGCTGGAAGAACTGCTCGACAGCCTGAAGTTGCAATTTGGCATGGATACATCGAAATACAAATTAGATAAAGACTAAGGACTACAATGAGACATAATAAGAAATTCAATCATTTAGGGCGCAAAGCAGCGCATCGTGATGCGATGTTATCCAACATGGCTACCTCGCTCATCATGCACAAGCGCATCTTTACCACTGTTCCCAAAGCCAGGGAATTAAGAAAATTCGTGGAACCCATCATCACCAGAAGCAAGGAAGACAGTACCAACTCAAGAAGAGAAGTGTTCAGCCATCTGCAGAGCAAGGTTGCTGTGGCCGAGCTGTTTCAGACAGTTTCGCAGAAGGTGGGCGACCGTCCCGGAGGATACACCCGCATCATTAAAACCGGATTCCGTCTGGGTGACAATGCTGCCATGTGTTTCATCGAGCTGGTTGACTTCAACGAGAACATGCTGACCGACGGTGGTGCAAAGAAAGCAAAGACACGTCGCTCACGCAGAAAAGCTACCGGAGAAGCTGCCACCGCAGCCGATACAGCCGCCGCTCCCAAGGCAAAGAAAGAGCCGAAGGAAGCAAAAGAGCCGAAGGCAGCCAAAGCCAAAGCAGTGAAGGAGACTGAAACGGTTAACGACGTAAACACTGCCGAGGAGGTAAAGACCGAAGTGGAAAACGTGCAGACAGCCGAAGGTGTGCAGCCCGAAACAGTAGAAAATAAAGAAGAAACTGCCACTCCGGAGGCCGATGCCGCACCGGAAGAGAAGGCCTGATCTTCTTTTACAATAAACACTGTGGGTGCCTCGTCGGTAAGACGGAGATCTAACACCTCTGTTGATGATGTATCTGCAGTGAAGCTGTGATTTTTAAAATGTTAAACATTAAGAAAGCGCCGCGAGTGATTCGTAGCGCTTTTTTTAGTATAATCCATACATCCATGATCTATGCAGCAATATTTAGTTATATTTATGATGATGGTTACGCTGGCCTCATCTGCACAACATAAGCGTTATACTTCTTCGCGTGTCCTGGAGGCGCCTGTGATAGACGGACAGCTGACCGATGACTGCTGGTCGGACGCCCTCTGGTCCGGCGATTTTGTGCAGTTTGAACCCAATTCAGGTGCTGCGCCTTCACAGGAGACAATTTTTGCGATTGTGTATGATGACAACAACCTGTATGTGGCCATTAAGGCACTGGATAGCGAGCCGGGCAAGATTGTACGGCGTATATCGCGTCGTGATGCTGTCGATGGTGATTGGGTGGGTGTGGCCATAGATAGTTACGAAGACAAAATGACCTCTTTCGAGTTCACTGTATCGGCATCGGGTAGTAAAGGCGATGTGCGCCGGTCGGAGAGTAGCGGTGAGGACGACAGCTGGGATCCTGTTTGGGAGACGAAGACATCAATGCAACCGGAGGGCTGGTATGCCGAGATACGGATTCCATATTCGCAGCTTCGTTTCGGGAAGAAGAAAGTCTATAACTGGGGACTTGAGGTGGCAAGGCAGATTTATCGACACCAGGAACTCTCTTTCTGGCAGCCCATTGACCAGAGTTCTTCCCAGTTTGTGGCACATTTTGGGACATTGCATGGTATTCAGGATATTACGCCAAAAAAAGAGATCGAGATAGTTCCTTTCCTGCTCAGTCAGCTCACCCTTTCGGAAAAGGAGGCGGGCAACCCCTTTGCCACCGGCCGCCGCACAAAGGCTTCTGCGGGAGTGGATGGCAAGGTGAGCCTGACAAACGACATTACGCTGAACTTTACCATGAACCCCGACTTCGGACAGGTGGAGGCTGATCCGTCGGATGTGAACCTGACCAATTTCGAGACCTATTTCAATGAAAAGAGACCTTTCTTTGTGGAGGGCAGTAACATTTATCATTACCCGTTCGACATCACCAACAACGAACGCAACAAGCTTTTCTATTCACGCCGTTTGGGACGGGAACCCCAGTTTTCTTACGATCCGCAGGAAGGGGAATATGTGCGGGCGCCGGATCGTACCAACATCCTGGGGGCGGTAAAAATATCGGGTAAAACACGCAAGGGAACCTCTCTGGGTATTTTGAATGCCGTGACCCAAAAGATGTATAGCGAGACAGATCGTGGCGGTGAAAGGAATAACTATGCGGTGGAGCCGCTCTCCAACTATTTTACAGGTAGGCTTGAACAGGATCTCGACAGTGGTAATCTCATTGTGGGAGGCATGCTCACGGCAGTAAACCGGAAGATCGACGAGGTACAGTTTGCCGAGATAGCGCGAACAGCCTATACCGGAGGATTGAACCTGACAAAATATTGGAAAAACAAATCCTACACGATGACTGTACGCACCTTTTTCAGTCACCTGAACGGATCGACCGAAGCCATCACCCGTCTTCAACAATCATCGGCACGTTATTACCAGCGACCCGATGCCACTCATCTCGAGCTGGATTCGACACGAACCACGTTAGGCGGTTTCGGCGGTTCACTCTCGGGAGGTAAAATTTCAGGTCATTTCAATTTCCTGGTCTTCTCCAGCTGGAGCTCTCCCGGACTGGAGTTTAACGATATCGGGTACAAACCCAATGCCGATATGGCCATAAACGGCGTTTGGGGATCCTACCGGGAATGGCGTCCAAGGGGCATCGTGAATCAGTATGAGTTTAACGGGTCCACCTATCAGATCATCAATTTCTCTGGTCAGTCGCTGGGGCGGGGTACCGAGTCGTTTGCATATATTCAGTTTAAAAACTATTATGATATTGCGGCAGGTTTGAACAGCAACTTCAATGAAACTTCCACAACCCTGCTTCGCGGTGGGCCTTCGATTCGTACTCCCGGTAAGATAAATTTCTGGTTTTCTGTTGAGTCGGACAGCCGGAAAAAGTTTCAGGCAGAATACGACATGAGTTTCAGGCATGGTTTTGAAAATTCTGCCTCTTCTGTTTCATATGGACTTGATATGACCTATAAACCCAATAACAGGCTCTTGTTTTCTCTGTATCCTCAATATGTTTCTGCTGTTGATCATCAGCAATATGTGCGTACGGTGAAGGGCGAGAATCCTTCCTACATCCTGTCATCCATCCGGAATCATATTGCACAGATAGAGGTGAGGGTAAATTACGGTATCACGCCCGATATGTCGTTGCAGTGGTATGCGTTGCCTTATCTTTTCTCAGGCGATTATTACGATTTCAAGACGGTGACTGCACCGCATGCGGAGAGATTTGGCGACCGTTTCACACCCATGGCTTCTTACCCTTATGAGAATCCCGATTTTCATTTTCTACAGTTTCGTTCCAACCTGGTGTACCGGTGGGAGTACAGGCCCAGTTCGGTGCTGTATCTGGTGTGGTCTCAGGGAAGAACACTGCAAGGGAAAGATGGGGCGTTTCGCTTTGATGATTATGTGCGTGAGCTGGCTCAGACGCCGCCTCAGAACGATTTTCTGGTGAAACTTTCCTTCGCTAAGATTTTCTGAACCCTATTTTCGAAACAATATTTGTATAGAATTGTTCTTACAGCAATTGTTATTTGTTTGGGTTATGAAAAAGAAGATTGTGGTGATAGGTTGCGGATTCGGCGGTCTGCAATTTGTGAATCATTTGAAAAAAGGCCGGTTCGACATCATGGTGATCGACAAGATCAATCACCATCAGTTTCCTCCCTTGTTCTATCAGGTGGCGGCATCGCAGATTGAGCCGGCCACCATCTCTTTCCCCATCCGTAAGATATTTCAAAACAGAAGGGATGTGCGTATCCGGCTGGCTAATGTGCAGGCGGTAAATGCTGCACAGAAGGTTGTGGAAACCAGTATTGGTCGGTTTGCCTACGACTATCTGGTGATTGCCACCGGCACCCGCACCAATTACTACGGGAACCAGGCAATTGAAGAAAATACCATGGCGTTGAAATCGACCTACCAGGCAATGAACGTGCGAAATTCCACGCTGATGAACTTTGAGAAGATTCTCTACACCGAAGACAAGGGCGCATTGAATAACATTGTGATTGTGGGTGGCGGTGCCACCGGTGTGGAGCTGGCAGGTGCCTTCGCCGAGATGAAGGAAGAGGTGCTGCCGAAAGATTATCCCAACATCGATTATTCGAAGGTAAATGTATACCTGCTGGAGGGTGGGCCGCATACATTGCCGGCCATGAGCCCCTTCGCGCAAAAATATTCCGAGACCTATCTCCGCTCCATGGATGTGATTGTGAAGACCAACACGCTTGTGCAGCAATACGACGGGGAAATACTCACCCTACATAACGGGGAGACCATCCGGAGCAAGAGCGTGATCTGGTCGGCCGGTGTACAGGGTAATGCCATTGACGGTATTCCCGAAGCTGCACTGCTGCGGAACGGTCGCATCAAGGTCGATCGCTTCAACCGGGTGGAGGGGCTTGCTGAAGTGTTTGCCATTGGCGATGTGGCCTACATGGAGACCGAAAAATATCCCAAAGGACATCCCCAGTTGGCCAACGTGGCCATCGGACAAGGAAAGAACCTGGCGCGCAACCTGCAAAGAACCGAAGTCGGCAGCAGCGAGCTCAAAGAGTATGAGTACCGCAACCTGGGCACCATGGCTACCGTGGGGCGCAACAAGGCGGTGGTAGACCTGCCGTTTGTGAAGTTCAAAGGCCGCTTTGCCTGGTTTGTCTGGATGTTCCTCCACCTGATGCTGATTCTGAGCGTGCGCAACAAGCTGGTGATCTTCATCAACTGGGCCTGGAACTATTTCACCAAAAACAACTCCCTGCGACTGATATTAAAGGATACGGACTGAAAAAATCCCCGGGTTTGTTGCACTTGTTAAAATAGTAAGTTAAATTTGCAGCCAATCGCAAATATTTAAGAATTTATGAGAAAACAATGGCTGTCGATCCTGCTGATTATTTTTGCAACAACGCTTTTCGCCCAGGAAGGAAAAGAGAGGCCTTATACCTTTGTACTCACCGGTGCTTCGTTTGCCTCACCCAACAACGGATGGTTCGAGGTGGGGTGTGAGCTGGTGGGTGCCACACCGCTGAACCGTGCCATTGGCGGCGAGGCGATTGCCGATGCGGCCAACCGCATGGCGGAAGGGACGCTCTACTCAAAAGAGGAGCTGGAAACAATGGATGCACTGGTGATCATGCAGGTGCACGACAGGGATGTGTTTGATGAGACACAGCTGAAACCAAGATATACCGATTACCAGACACCGTTCGACCGCAGCAACTACGCCGCCGCATTCGATTACGTGATCAAGCGCTACCTGACGGAATGCTACAATCTTAAATTTGATTCCACCTCGGTCTACCACAACACACGGGCAGGTAAGCCGGCAGTGGTGGTGCTGTGTACCAACTGGCATGACGGACGGGTGACCTACAACACCTCGGTACGCCGGCTGGCAGAGAAATGGGGCTTCCCGGTGGTGGAGTTCGACAAGCTGATCGGTTTTTCCCGGAATGCGGTACATCCCGTCACAGGAGAACAGGTGAGCCGCCTTTTTACGGGAGACAAGCAGGAGATTGCCGGAGAAACTTATGGCTGGCACCCGGAAAATGGTCAGGACAAATATATTCAGCGACGCATGGGGGCCATCTTTGCCGATACAATGCGAAAAATATTCCCGGTTTACTCCTCCCAGACCAGGTAGGCCGACACCAGCCAGTGATTCAGCTTGTTCTTGTCGATGGGAGTGGATTCCGGTATACTGATGGTGAGGGTGTGGCTACCCGGGATGATGCCCTGCAGGTTCACCTCCTCGGGCGTCACATCGCTGCCGGGACACCAGTTGCTCCGGGATAAGTCGGATGAAGCCAGCGGCTCTTCAATCTCTTTTACTTCTCTTTTCCCGTCTTCGCCGATAAAAGCCTGTGTGCGCTTCTGAAGCCATACACCGGAGGTGGGATTGAATCGCCGGAAGGAGGCACAGTCGGTACGCCACGGCGTGAAACGAAGCACTTCTTTTCCGTCCATGGAGAGTATGTTTTCCTGCGGACGAAACTCGTCTCCCCCGCTGTGGCCGCCATGTCCGGTGGCGATATACTTTAACCGTACATTATTCGCCTTGCGTGGAATTGAAAATTGTATTTTCACATCCTGCCGCGAAAAAATATCGGGATGCTTCTGTCCGAGATAGTAGTTGGTGTTAATGAGCGGTTCCACATGCAGCTTCGGCATTTTGTCGCAGCGGAGCCCACTCTCGGTGAAGGAGAGTGCTACATCTACCTTGTAACCTTCTGGTGTCCAGGTGTCAATAAATACTCCCACGTATACTTCCTCCCGAAAGAGGGAAAGCAGATCGGTCACATCCTGTGTCCAGGTCACCTCTTTGGCCCACCCGTCTACATAGACTGGACGTCGGCGAGCAGATACCGAATCGTCGTCGCTGCTGAAATGGCCTACTCCAAATGGAGTCATAAACCGCATCAGCTCCACTGCGGGCCGGTAATTTTCTCCCTGCACGATACCGGCCAGCTGCTCGTAGCGCAGCGTGTCCAGATTCGGGTAGGAGGCACGGTCTGCTGCAATATCCAGCATGGTTATTCCACCATTGGCGGGTATCACGAAGCAGGATCCCGATTTATCCCAGGGGTCGCCGTTGGAAACCAGGGTGATGGATAGCGCTGCCTCAGTATATTTTCTGAAAGCAGGGATATTTATTTTTTTCAGTACAATACGCCCGTTACCCAGATAGATTTCTTCTCCTTTTTGTACAATGCCGTTGGGATAGTCTGTAGGGTTAAACAGCACGGGTGTGTCACGGAACAGATTCAGCGCAACCGGTTTATTTGTGCGTTGTGCAGGGAGAAGGGTGACAGCCATGATACAGGCCAGCATGAAAGAGATTTTTTTTTGCATGTCGGAATATTGATTTTATGTTTTGGTGGCTGCAAATTTACAAAAATCCTTATATTTGTACAATCACTAAAACCAGTCGATATGCGTATCAGAGAAATACTTCAGACCATTGAACAGTTCGCACCCCTGCCGCTGCAGGAAGATTTTGATAACAGCGGACTGCAGGTGGGTGACCCCAACAGGGAGGCTGCAGGTGTCCTGCTGGCCATCGACGTTACCGAAAATGTGGTGGAAGAAGCCATTGCATTGGGATGCAACCTCATCGTCACGCATCATCCCATTGCTTTCCGGCCTTTTAAGTCGCTCACCGGAAAGACCTACGTGGAACGATGCATCATACAAGCCATCAAACATGATATTGTAATTTATGCCGCCCATACCAACCTCGACAATGCACAGGGTGGTGTCAACTACAAACTGGCGGAGATGCTGGAGTTGCAGCAGGTGAAAATCCTGCAGCCCCGAAGCGGCGCACTGCTGAAGTTTGTGACCACCGTGCCGTTACAGCATGCCGAGAGTGTGCGCAACGCCCTCTTTAATGCCGGTGCCGGCCACATAGGAAACTACGACAGTTGCAGCCACAACCTCTCGGGTGAAGGCACCTTTCGCGCCCGCACGGGAGCGCACCCGCATGTGGGTGAGATTGACACGATGCATTTTGAGCCGGAGATACGCATTGAGACGGTGATTCCGGTCATGAAGAAGGAGGAGGTGCTGCGGGCGTTACTGGCGGTGCACCCTTATGAGGAGCCGGTGTTCGATCTTTACCCCATTGTCAATGACTGGCCACAGAGCGGCAGCGGGGTGGTGGGGGTGCTGCCTGAGCCGATGCCGGAGCAGGAGTTTCTCTATTTGTTGAAGGACATTTTTAACCTGCCCGCCATCCGCCATTCCAAGATTCAGGGGAAGGATATCCGCGACGTGGCACTCTGTGGTGGCGCGGGAGCCTTTCTGATTCCCAATGCCGTAGCCTATGGCGCCGATGCTTTTATCACCGGCGAAGCAAAATACAACGACTTTTACGATGTGGAGGGACGCCTGTTGCTTGCAGTGGTAGGCCATTACGAGTCGGAGATCTGCACAAAAGATATTTTTTTCGATCTTCTTTCGAAAAAATTTCCTACCTTTGCACTGCATAAATCGGCGTTCGACTCGAATCCCGTGAAATATCTGTAAAAGAAAGCGGTCCGACTTGTTCCCGCAGTTACAGAGAAATGTGGTAATGAAACGATGGGTTCGTCGTTTGATTGCTGCATTTTTTGTTAGGAAGAGGGGATCGTTTTAGACTGCATAAATCAGAAGAAAATATAATCACATAAAACAAGACCATTATGGCAACAAGAAAGAAAACCGTTGAAAAAGAAGTATCCGTAGAAGATAAACTAAAAGCTCTCTACAAGTTGCAATCTTATTTGTCGGAAATTGACCGTATCAAAACCTTGCGGGGAGAGCTTCCGCTGGAGGTGTCTGACCTCGACGATGAGATCGCGGGTCTGGGTACGCGTATGAACAATTTTGAGCTGGAGATGAAGCAACTTGATGAGAACAGCAAGCTGCAGAAAGGGAAAATTGAAACCAGCAAGACAAAGATTGAAAAGTACACCAAGCAACTCGATAATGTGCGTAACAGCAAGGAATACGATCATCTTTCAAAAGAGATTGAGTTTGAGACACTGGAAATTGAACTTGCAGAGAAGCATATCAGGGAGTATACGCAGGAAGTTGCAACCGTCAAAGAGCAGATCACTGCTGCCGGTGAGTTGCTCCAGGAGAAGACGACCGATCTGGAAATGAAGAAGCAGGAACTGGATGACATTGTTTCGGAAACTAAAGCGCAGGAAGAAAAAATTCGCGAGAAAGCAAAAAAAACGGAAACCACCATTGAACCGCGTCTGCTGGCTGCCTTCAAACGTATTCGTAAAAATGCACGCAACGGTCTGGGCGTGGTGCCCATTCAACGAGGAGCCTGCGGAGGTTGTTTCAACAAAATTCCACCCCAGAAGCAAATGGACATCAAGTTGGGTAAGAAGATCATTGTTTGTGAATATTGCGGTCGTATCATGGTAGACCCGGAGACAGCAGGAATCGCAGAAAAATAAAATAAGAGCGGAATCATAAAACCGTTCTTCAGTACAGATTTTTTTATTTTTGCGGTTGTAATTGCTTTTATTGGATGTAAAAGATGTATCTTTGCGTTTTAAATGGAATAACATTTCCTATGCACATCACAGCTTTACGATAAATCTTTTATTTATAAAGGTTTCAGAAAAAGATTACACCCAAGGTAATTTATAAAACTATATGGCTAATCGAATAAACATTAAGAAAGGCTTGCAAATTCCGTTACTTGGTGCCGTAGAAGAGATCATCAGAGGCACAGTGAAGAGTGAATTTGTGCGCATCTGTCCCGAAGATTTTCATGGCATCACTCCCAAATTAGCCGTCAGAGTGGATGATGCCGTAAAAGCCGGAACAGGATTATTCTATGAGAAAAATCATCCCGACATGCTTTTTGCTTCGCCCGTAAGTGGCGTGGTGACTGCCATTGAGAGAGGCGAGAAGAGACGTATTCTTCGTATCGTCATCAAGGCGGACAGCGCCATTCAGTATGAAGATTTCGGAGCAAAGCAAGTGGCCTCACTCTCGGGTGAGGAGGTGAAAAAGTCGATCCTCGACGCAGGCATCTGGTTTCTCATCAAACAACGGCCTTACGATGTGGTGGCTGTACCCAACAAGGAGCCACGTGACATCTTCGTGACCGGTTTTGATACGGCGCCGCTGGCTCCATCAACCGACTTTCTGCTGAAAGACAGAGAGGCCGATTTGCAGACAGGGCTCGATGCACTGGCAAAGCTCACCACGGGAAAGGTTTATCTTTCTGTCAGCACCAAAACCACACTCAAAGGTTTGCGCGAAGCAAAGAATGTGGTCATCACCGAATTTAACGGGCCGCATCCTGCAGGAAATGTGGGTGTACAGATCAACCATATCAAGCCGGTGAACCGGGGAGAGACGGTGTGGACGCTCAATGCTGTTGACGTAGCCATCATTGGCCGCCTCTTCAACAAGGGAATCACGGATCTTACCCGCACGGTAGCACTTACCGGTTCGGAAGTGAAGCAGCGAGGATATTACAATATGGTGATCGGCACCGAACTGAAGTCGATTCTCGCTGGGAATGTGACCGAAGGTGTTTCGCTGCGCTATATCAGCGGAAATCCGCTCACAGGACGTAAGATCGATGAAAACGGCGAGTTGGGTGCTTACGACTCACAGGTGACGGTGATCCCCGAAGGGGACGACATGCATGAGGCTTTCGGATGGGCATCGCTCTCGCCGAAACGTTACAGTGCCGGCACCACTTATCTGCCCTTTCATAAGAAATTTCGCCTCGACGCCCGCTTGATGGGTGGCCCGAGAGCCATCATCGTTTCCAACGAATACGACAAGGTGTTCCCCATGGATATCTATCCCGAGCAGCTGATCAAGGCCATCATCGCCTTTAACATAGACAAGATGGAACAGCTGGGCATCTACGAGGTGGCACCCGAGGATTTTGCGCTCTGCGAGTTTGTGGATACTTCCAAGCTTGAGTTGCAACGCATCGTTCGTACCGGACTGGACCTGCTTCGCAAGGAGATGGAATAAAAGCGGAAACGGTATTAATCGAATAATAATAACTAAAACATAGCACTTTGAAAGCGTTAAGAAAATATCTTGATAAGATAAAACCGAATTTCGAGGAAGGCGGTAAACTGCATTGGCTCCATTCTACCTTCGATGCATTTGAGACTTTCCTTTTCGTGCCCAACAGTACATCGAGATCGGGAGTGCATATTCACGATGCCCGCGACTCGAAACGCACAATGACCATCGTCATCGTTGCACTGATACCCGCCCTGCTAATGGGCATGTACAGTGTGGGATTGCACCATTATATGGCCCTGGGACTGGAAGCTTCCATCCTCACAAAGTTTATCTACGGTTTCCTGGCAGTATTGCCGCAGATTGTGGTGTCCTACGTTGTGGGACTGGGTATTGAATTCATCATTGCCCAGATCAGAAAAGAAGAGGTGGCCGAAGGGTTCCTGGTGACCGGTATCCTCATCCCGATGATCGTGCCGGTGGATACGCCGCTCTGGATGATTGCCGTAGCAACTGCCTTCGCCGTAATCTTTGCCAAAGAGGTCTTCGGCGGAACGGGTTATAATATTTTCAATGTGGCACTGGTCACACGTGCCTTTCTGTTCTTCTCCTATCCCTCGAAGATGTCGGGCGACCAGGTATGGGTGCGCACGGCAGATACCTTTGGCATGGGCAAGGGAACCGTGATTGACGGCTTTTCGGGTGCTACGCCCCTGGGACAGTTAGCCACAACGGGAGCGGGCAGCTTCGGGGAGTTTACCTTCCAGGGTATTACCGGGCAGCCACTGAGCATAAGCGATATGTTCTTCGGATTTATTCCGGGATCCATTGGTGAAGTATCTACCTTTGCCATCCTGCTGGGTGCCGCACTGCTCATCATGACCGGTGTGGGAAGCTGGAAAACCATGCTTTCTGTATTTCTGGGTGGCGCCGTAGCTGTTGTGCTGGTAAATCTTTTCGCACAAAATGCGATCATGGAGATGCCGGTACAGTATCATTTTCTGCTGGGTGGATTTGCTTTTGGTGCCATCTTCATGGCGACCGATCCGGTGACTTCGGCCCGTACGGAAAAGGGGAAATGGATCTATGGTTTCCTGATCGGATTGCTGGCGATTACCATCCGGGTGTTCAACCCGGGTTACCCCGAAGGGATGATGCTTGCCATCCTGTTTATGAACGCGTTTGCACCGCTTATCGACTTCTATGTGATCGATGGTAACATCAAGCGACGTCTGAAAAGAGCTGCTCCCTCAAAATAACAATACAATTATGAATAGAGAAAACAGTGGATATACGATTATATATGCAGCGGTAATGGTGATTATCGTTGCGCTGGGACTGTCGTTCACGCACCAGGTGCTGAACGAGAAACAGACAGCCAATGTGAATATCGACAAGATGCAGCAGATACTTCGTTCGCTCAATATCGATGCGAGTACCGATGAAGCCCAGGCTCAGTATGATGCGCTGGTGAAGAATGCTTACCTTGTTGACAACAAGGGAACAAAAATTGAGGGTACTGAGGGTACCACACCCAACGATCCCGCCTTCTCCACAGAGTTGGGCAGTGATGATCTCCAGGGACTGCCGGTATATGAAGCACAAGTGGGTGAAACAAAGGTGTACGTGCTTCCCATGCGGGGAGCCGGATTGTGGGGTCCCATCTGGGGGTATCTGGCGGTCGAGGCTGACGGTAGCACCGTCTACGGTTCTGAATTCGGACATGCGAGTGAGACTCCCGGACTTGGAGCCGAGATTGTTGAGCCTGCGTTCAGGAGCCAGTTCTCAGGTAAGGAGTTGATAAAGGAAAATGAATTTCGTTCGATTGCTGTGGTGAAGCCCGGCCAGCGTGTTGCCTCCCGTGATTATGTGGATGGCATCTCCGGTGGTACAATCACAAGTAAAGGAGTGGATGCCATGTTATTGAATAGTATTGGTGATTACGAAAAGTTTTTGATGAATCTGCACGCTGCCCAACAATAAGGACAGACGACATAAAAAGAAAGAAAATGGCTTTATCAAGTAAAACAAAAGCGGTATTGCTGGGACCGCTCAGTAAAAATAACCCCATCATTGTGCAGGTACTCGGTATCTGTTCGGCACTGGCGGTAACCTCCAAGTTGGAACCTTCGCTGGTGATGGCCATTGCCGTAACAATTGTCACAGCTTTTGCCAACATGATTATATCCTTGTTGCGTAAATCTATTCCAAACCGCATCCGCATCATTGTACAGCTGGTTGTGGTGGCTTCTTTGGTGACCATTGTCAGTGAGGTATTGAAAGCATATTCATACGACGTAAACAAACAGCTTTCGGTATTTGTCGGGCTGATTGTCACCAACTGTATTCTGATGGGGCGTCTTGAAGCATTTGCATTAGGCAATGGACCCTGGCCTTCTTTCCTCGATGGAATTGGTAACGGGCTGGGGTATGGCTGGATCCTGGTAGTGGTGGGATTCTTTCGTGAACTGCTGGGCTCCGGCACACTCATGAATTTTCAGGTCATTCCAGATGCACTCTATGAGATGGGTTACGAGAACAACGGGTTGATGGTGCTTGCGCCCATGGCATTGTTGCTGGTGGGTTGTATTATCTGGATACACCGGGCAAACAACAAGGAACTGCAGGAAAAAACCAATTAAATAACAATTGAATGTTTGCGACAAGTAAGTGCAAAATCAAACTTGTTTGAATTTTGCCGAACGCAGCAAACATCTAAATTTACAAAGTAAATTTGAATAACTACTGAATAATATGGATGCAATTAGTTTAATTGTCCGGTCGATTTTCGTCGATAACATGATTTTCGCCTACTTCCTGGGGATGTGTTCTTTCCTGGCGGTATCGAAAAACGTGAAAACAGCATTGGGACTTGGTATTGCAGTTACTTTCGTGCTTGTTCTGACACTGCCTATCAATTATTTGCTCGAGAACTACGTACTCAAAGCGGGTGCATTGGCCTGGCTGGGTGAAGAGTATGCCACGGTGGACCTAAGTGTTTTCAGCTTGCTGATCTTTATTGCCGTGATTGCTTCTTTTGTGCAGCTCGTAGAGATGGTGATTGAACGTTTCAGCCCGTCTCTCTATGCATCACTGGGTATCTTCCTCCCGCTGATTGCTGTGAACTGTGCCATTCTGGGAGGTTCTCTGTTTATGCAGCAGCGTGAATTTGCCAATATCGGTATGGCTACGGCATATGGCTTTGGATCGGGAATCGGCTGGTTGCTGGCCATCGTGGGGATGGCTGCCATCCGGGAGAAACTGGAATATTCACACGTACCAAAACCTTTGAAAGGGTTGGGGATTACTTTTATCATCACTGCGTTAATGGCGCTCGGATTTATGAGTTTTTCCGGAATCAATATTTAATTCCACACAAACATTAACATCGTATACAAATAAATTAAATACATAAGTATGAGTGTATTATTGAGCGCTGGCGGACTGACAATATGGACAAGTGTTATTGTATTCCTGTTGATCATCCTTGTCCTTGTTGTTATTATTCTGATCGCCAAGGCAAAGCTGATGCCCTCGGGCAACGTGAAAATTACCGTCAATAATGATAAAGAACTGAGTGTGCCGATGGGTAGTACCCTGCTTAACACGCTTCAGTCAAAGGATATCTATCTTTCATCTGCCTGCGGTGGAGGAGGAACGTGTGCCCAGTGCCGTTGCCGCGTGGTGGAAGGCGGTGGCGAGATACTGCCCACAGAAAAGGGTCACTTCAGTCGCAAGGAGCAGTTGAACAACTGGCGTCTGAGCTGTCAGGTGAAGGTGAAGGACAACATGTCGATCATCGTTCCCGACGAGGTGTTCGGCATCAAGGAGTGGGAATGCGAAGTGGTCTCGAACAAAAATGTGGCATCGTTCATCAAGGAATTTGTGGTGAAGCTGCCCGAAGGGGAGAAGATCGACTTCAAACCGGGTTCCTATAGCCAGATCAGAGTTCCTAAATTTGACGCTGTCAAATATTCCGATTTTATCATCGAAGATGAATATAAAGGTGACTGGGATAAATTTAAAATGTGGGATCTGGTCTGCAAGAACGAGGAAGACACCATTCGTGCCTATTCGATGGCCAACTATCCTGCCGAAGGAAATATCATCACATTGAACGTACGTGTGGCCACACCGCCATTCGACAAGGCCAAAGGCGGATGGATGAACGTGAATCCGGGTATTGTCTCTTCCTATATCTTCAACCTGAAGCCAGGCGACAAGGTGATGATGTCGGGACCATACGGTGATTTCCACCCCATCCTCAACAGCAAGCGCGAGATGCTCTGGATTGGAGGCGGTGCCGGTATGGCTCCGCTGCGCTCCCAGATCATGCACATGACCAAGACACTGAAGACTACCGACAGGAAGATGACTTACTTCTACGGCGCCAGGGCTTTGGTGGAGGCTTTCTATCTGGATGATTTCCACGAGCTGGAAAGAGAGTTCCCGAACTTCAGCTTCCGTCTCGCACTCGACCGTCCCGATCCGGCTGCCGATGCCGCAGGTGTAAAATATACAGCGGGCTTTGTGCATCAGGTGATCTACGAAACCTATCTGAAAGATCATGAAGCACCGGAAGATATCGAGTACTATATGTGCGGTCCCGGCCCCATGGCCAACGCTGCACAACGTATGCTCGACAGCCTGGGCGTACCGCCGGAGATGATCATGTTCGACGATTTTGGATAAATAGGGATCAGGATTCAGGATTCAGGTGTCAGGGATCAGGAATCAGCTTTCAGCTTCGGTACTGGAATGTTGTTAAAGATAGCGGTTGGCAAGGAAACTTTCAGCAGGATTAGCAGCTTTTAATAAACATATTACGAACGGTTCTCTCTGTAGGGGAGGGCCGTTTTTTTATGAAAAAATGCAGTTATCCGGAGGACATTAAGCCCGCAGACATTGCGTCTATTTCGTGTTGCTATGGAATAATGCAGTTGACCGGAACCGATGCGGCGTCTTCGATATCGAGCATGGCGTTGATAAGGTAAACCGACTCATATTCATGCAGTTTTTCCCGGGTGATTCTTTTTTCGGTGATGCTGCCTTCGCGAAGCAGTTGCTGCCGTTTGGTGCCGTTGAGCAGCCAGCTGTCCGGGGTAAAGAGATGATTTCCCTGCCGGAAGACCACGTTGCTGAAGGTGGTGTCGGTGATGAGGCCGTTGCGGGTAATCAGGATCTCATCTGCATCGCCTTTTTGTTCCAGCAATCGGCTCAGTTCCTTCCTGTCGGCATACTTGAAAAGATAATCGGGTGAAGCCTCCACCAGCTGCAACGACTGAACTCTTTTAGGCTGATATTTTTCGAAGGAGATATCCAGCAAAGTTTCCCGGTAGAGGATGCGGCATTTCACTTTTGTATTACGAAGTGCAGCGGGAAGCATGCTGAACAAGTCAGGCAGGGAGGGTGATAGAAATCCAAAATGAATTGCGGTATGCTGCATGCGGTCGATATGCGCTGCTGCGTTCAACACTTTGCCCTGATTTATGCAAATGGTTTCCAGAAACATATTATGAAGAATTAAAAGGGTAAATAGACTTTTTGTAGCGCCTCATTGTATTCTTTGCGACAATCGCTTTGCGCCGTGATGCCCCCGCCGCTGCGGAAGTAGTGATGCATGCCCTGCTGCTCGATATACCTTATCAGCACGAAGGTGTCGAGCTTGCTGCCATCGAAGTAACCGGCCACACCGGTGTAGTAACCGCGGCGTTCCTTCTCGGCTTTGCGGATCAGAGCAAGCGTAGCCGACTTGGGTGCTCCGGAAACGGAGCCGGCAGGAAGCAGTTTGAAGAAGAGGGTGCCAAGCTGCTTCCGGTAATCTTCCGGCAACTCGCCTTCTATTTCTGAACTGACCTGCAGGATGGGCCCCTTGTGGGTTTGCAACTCCTCGACATAGCGGAATCGGTTTACCTTCACCCCTGCAGCAATGCGGCTCAGGTCGTTGCGCAGCAGGTCTACAATGGTGTTGTGTTCTGCACGCTCCTTGGGGTCGCTCAATATGGCGTGCCGCGCATCGGGCAGGCGGGCATCGATGGTGCCCTTCATGGGGTAGGTAACTATTTTCCCATCTTCCATCCTTACGAAGCATTCCGGAGAAAAACAGACAAATCTATCGGGGAGCAGGAGCTTGTAAGGTGTACGTGCATATAGAAAGATCTCACGCAATGATAGAGACAAACTGACCGGCGTCCTGATGGTGAGGTTGGCGAGATAGGAGTCGCCCCGTTTCAATCCATCCATCACCGCATTGAAGCGTGACTGATAGATGGCATAATCCTCCGGGAAGGCGTCAAACTGATGCGCAGGTGCCTCACCTTGTGGCTGTGGCACATTGCTGCTGCCCCGTATATCGAACAGAACCTGCTGCTGTACCATCGGATCGGCAAGAAAAAAAACTTCCTCCATCTCAAAGTCGATACCAAACAGGAAAGGCTTTTCAGTCCTGCCCGCTTCGTTCATTCTCTCTATCAATTCGTCGCCGTGCATAAACATACCGCAAAAATAACATCTCCCGAACAATTTTATACCATATTTGTTGATCATATTTGTTTCAAAGCCCGAAAGCCTGCAAAGGGGTCCGTCATAACAGATGAATGCAACGAACCGCCAAATAATTTCGATTTGGTGATTTTTTGCTGAAAAACGGAGTAAAATGAAATTTTTCTGAATAATTTTCTGTAAATATTTTGCCGGTAAAATTATTTGCTGTTACTTTGCACGCATTAAACAGATTTTTATTGATTGTCATGCATCATCACAAGGATATTCTAGTCATTTCTATTCTACTTCTGGAAAACTTCAGAGGGTGAGACTGGCATATCCATCATGTACGATTGCAAAAAATAATATAGATGACCTTTCTCACCCGCGTGAGGAAGGTTTTTTACTTTTATGTAGAAACGAAGATAATTTAGGTTGATCATGGAGCGAATTTATGTTTTTGATACCACGTTGAGAGATGGTGAGCAGGTGCCCGGCTGTCAGTTGAATACCATCGAGAAGATTCAGATTGCCCAGGCACTGGAACTGCTGGGGGTAGATGTGATCGAGGCCGGTTTCCCGGTGTCGAGTCCGGGCGATTTTAAATCGGTCGTGGAGATTTCCAAAGCAGTCACCTGGCCCACCATCTGCGCACTGACACGTGCCGTGGAGAAAGATATAGAAGTAGCCGCCGAAGCGCTGCAGTATGCAAAGCGCAAGCGGATACATACCGGCATCGGGACATCCGATTTTCACATCAGGCACAAATTCAACTCCAACCGCGAAGAGATCATCGAGCGGGCGGTAAAGGCAGTGAAATATGCACGTCGTTTTGTGGATGATGTAGAGTTTTACGCCGAAGATGCGGGACGTACCGACAACGAATACCTTGCCCGTGTAGTACAGGCCGTTGTCAATGCCGGCGCCACGGTAGTCAACATCCCCGACACCACCGGCTACTGCTTCCCCGATGAGTTTGGGGCAAAAATAAAATTTCTGACCGACAATGTGGATATGAAGGATGCCATCCTCTCCACACACTGTCATCAGGACCTTGGCATGGCCACGGCCAACACCATCGCCGGCGTCATCAATGGTGCCCGCCAGGTGGAGGTGACCATCAACGGCATCGGCGAACGTGCCGGCAACACCTCACTCGAAGAGGTGGTGATGGCGCTCAAGAGCCATAAGGACAGGGGTTTCGACACCAACATCAACACGCAGCACATTTACCAGACCAGCCGCATGGTATCGAGCCTGATGAACATGCCGGTGCAGCCCAACAAGGCAATTGTCGGCCGCAACGCCTTTGCACACTCCTCCGGTATTCACCAGGATGGGGTACTCAAAAATGTGGAGACCTACGAGATCATCGATCCGAAAGATGTGGGCATCGACGACAATGCCATCGTGCTGACTGCCCGCAGCGGTCGCGCTGCACTCAAAAACCGCCTCTCACTGTTGGGTGTGAAGCTGGAAGCGGAAGAGCTGGACAATGTGTATCAGCAGTTTCTGGAGTTGGCCGACAAAAAGAAAAATGTGAACGACGACGACATCCTGATGCTCGTGGGCAAGGAAGCACGACTCCACCGGATTAAGGTTGATTACCTGCAGGTGCTTTGCGGCATCGGCGTGCGTGACGTGGCCAGCATCGGCCTGGATATCGCAGGGGAACATTTTGAGGCTACCGCCACCGGCAACGGCCCTGTAGATGCTGCCATCAAGGCGGTGAAAAATATTATCCGCCGAAAGGTGAGAATACAGGAGTTCCTGATCCAGGCCATCGACCACGGCAGCGATGATGTGGGCAAGGTACACATGCAGGTGGAACACAACGACGTGGTGTACTACGGTTTCTCCGCGAATACCGACATCGTGGCAGCTTCTGTGGAGGCATTCATTGATGCAGTGAATAAGTTTGTGGAATAGTCAGGATTCAGGTGTCAGCTTTGGAAGTGGAAGATTGTAATAGACAGCCGTAGGCAAGAAAGAATCAGAAAGAAATAAAAGAAAAACAATTAAAATAAATAGCATTAAATAGTCAATAAGAAATATGAAGACGCTTTTCGATAAAATCTGGGACGCCCATGTGGTTGCCACCGTGCAGGACGGCCCCACTCAGTTATATATAGACCGTCATTTGTGTCACGAGGTGACCAGTCCGCAGGCTTTTGCCGGATTGCGTGCCCGGGGGCTGAAAGTATTCCGTCCCGAACGGACCACGCTCACGGCCGACCATAATATTCCCACCATGGGGCAGGATAAACCTATTCGTGATCAGGTATCCCGGTTTCAGGTAGATACGCTGGCCAAAAATGCGGAGGAGTTCGGACTCACCTATTACGGACTGAACAACCCGAAAAATGGGATCGTGCACGTGATAGGGCCGGAAAACGGATATACACAGCCGGGCATGACCATCGTCTGCGGCGACAGCCACACCTCTACCCATGGTGCTTTCGGCGCCATTGCCTTCGGCATTGGTACCAGCGAGGTGGAGATGGTGCTTGCATCACAATGTATCCTGCAGACACGGCCAAAAACCATGCGTATCAACTTCGAAGGGAAGCTGAACGAACACGTAAGCGCCAAGGATATGGCGTTGTACATGATCTCACAACTGACTACCGGTGGCGCCACGGGTTATTTTGTGGAATACGCCGGCGAAGCGGTGCGTAACCTCACCATGGAGCAGCGGATGACGCTCTGCAACCTGAGCATTGAAATGGGTGCCCGCGGCGGACTGGTCGCCCCCGATGAAACGACATTCAACTACATCAAAGGACGCGAGTTTGCACCCAAAGGGGAACAGTGGGACAAGGCACTGGCCTACTGGCAGACACTGAGGACCGATGAAGGGGCTGTTTTCGACAAGGAGGTTACCTTCGATGTGTCGCAGATCAAGCCGATGATCACCTACGGTACCAACCCCGGCATGGGTATGCCGATAGATGGTACCATCCCGCAACCGGAAGATATCGATGAGGCGGGTAAGATATCATTCGAGAAATCACTGAAATATATGGGCTTTGCACCGGGTGAGAAGCTGGAAGGAAAGCAGATCGATTATGTCTTCCTGGGAAGCTGCACCAACGGCCGCATTGAGGATTTCCGCCTCTTCACTGAATATGTGAAAGGAAAGAAGAAGGCCGACAACGTCACTGCCTGGCTGGTGCCGGGGAGCTGGAAAGTACGCAAGCAGATTGAAGACGAGGGACTGGACAAGATACTGGAGGAGGCAGGATTTGCCCTGCGTCAGCCCGGTTGCTCTGCCTGCCTGGCGATGAACGACGACAAGGTTCCCGCAGGAAAATATGCGGTCTCTACTTCAAACCGCAACTTCGAAGGCCGTCAGGGTCCGGGTGCACGCACCATCCTGGCTGGTCCGCTGGTAGCGGCAGCGGCAGCGGTAAATGGTAAAATTACAAATCCGTAGATTGTTAGCTTTCAGGAGTCAGCTATCAGCTATCAGCTTGGTAGTAGAATCGTGTTAGGGGCAGCGCTTGGGTTTTAGAATACAGTAATCAGTAAACAGAAAAAGAGATATTAGAGAAATAACAATATGGAAAAGTTTCAGACAATCACATCCACATATGTCCCACTTCCGATAGAGAATGTGGACACCGACCAGATTATTCCGGCCCGTTTCCTGAAAGCGACCACACGGGAAGGGTTTGGCGACAACCTTTTTGCCGACTGGCGTTACGACAAGGAAGGTAACCCCAAAGCCGATTTCGTGCTGAACAACCCTGTCTATAGCGGTCAGGTACTGGTAGCAGGGAAGAACTTTGGCAGCGGCAGCAGCCGTGAGCACGCAGCGTGGGCCATTGGTGGCTACGGTTTCAAAGTGGTGGTGTCGAGCTTCTTTGCCGACATCTTCCGCAACAATGCCCTCAACAACGGCATCCTGCCGGTGGTGGTGAGCGATGCGTTCCTGAGCGAGTTGTTCGCATCGTCCGATAAAAATACGGAGGCAACTGTCACGGTGAATCTGGAAGCGCAGACCATCGTAAACAATGAAACAGGCAACAGCGAATCGTTCGAAATAAATGCCTATAAAAAGGCCTGCCTCCTCGAAGGACTGGACGACATCGACTTCCTGCTGTCGAACAAGGATAAAATTGAAGCATTTGAACAACAGCGGGCGTATGCCTACTGATTCAAAGTTCGAAACGATCGGCACATTAGCACATTGATAAATTTGCACATTAATTAAGGACATTTTGGGAGAAGTTAGAAAAATAGAGATCATGGATACCACGCTACGCGATGGTGAACAGACTTCGGGCGTATCTTTTGCCGCCCAGGAGAAAGTGAGCGTGGTACGTCTGCTGTTGGAGGAACTGAAGGTGGACAGGGTGGAGATTGCCTCAGCCCGTGTGTCGGAAGGCGAATACCAGTCGGTACAGAAAATTGCCCAATGGGCAGAGACGCATGGTTATATCGACCGACTGGAGGTACTGGGGTTTGTGGACGGAACTACCTCCCTCGAATGGATTGCCAATACGGGGTGTAAAGTAGTGAATCTGCTTAGCAAAGGATCGCTGAAACATTGTAATTATCAGCTGCGCAAGTCGGCCGACGAGCATCTGGAGGATATAAAGCAATGCATCGCCTCCGCCCGCGCCATGGGACTGTCGGTGAACCTCTATCTGGAGGACTGGTCCAATGGCATGCGCGACTCAAAAGAGTACGTCTTTCACATGATGGACGGACTGAAGGATGAACCCGTGAAGCGATTTATGCTTCCCGATACGCTGGGTGTCCTTAATCCCGATGAAACACGGCAGTTCTGCGGAGAGATGATTGCACGGTATCCTTCACTCCATTTCGATTTTCATGCCCACAATGATTACGACCTGGCCGTGGCCAACGTCTTTGAAGCTGTCAAGGCCGGTGTGAAGGGTGTCCACGTGACGGTGAACGGGCTGGGCGAACGTGCCGGTAATGCTCCCTTGACAAGCGTGATTGCCGTCATTCATGACCACATGGGTCTGCAGACCAACGTGGATGAGAGCAAGCTCTATAATATAAGCAAGGTTGTTGAGAGCTACTCGGGTGTGCGTATTCCAAACAACAAGCCGGTCATTGGCGACAACGTGTTTACCCAGGTAGCCGGCATCCATGCCGATGGTGACAAGAAGAAAAATCTCTATTTCAACAACCTGATGCCCGAACGCTTTGGCCGCTTCCGTGCGTATGCACTCGGGAAGAATGCCGGCCGCTCCAACATCGTCAAAAATCTGGAAGCACTGGGCATTGAGCTGGATGAAGAGTCCACCCGCAAAGTCACGGCCCGCATCATTGAGCTGGGCGACAAGAAGGAGATCGTAAATCTCGATGAATTACCGTATATTGTATCCGATGTATTGAAAAATGGAATCGAAAACAAGGATATCGAGATGCTGAACTATTCCCTTACAGTCAGTCACGGTTTGCGCCCGACAGCAACGGTGAAACTGTCCATAAAAGGAGAGGTTTATCAGGAAACGGCTGCCGGTGAGGGTCAGTATCACGCTTTCTCGAAGGCAATGTATAAGATATACCGCAGCCTTAACAAACCGGTGCCGGAACTGATCGACTATGAAGTAGTAATACCACCGGGTGGAAAAACCAATGCCTACGTGCAAACCATCATTACCTGGAAGTTCGAAGGGAAAGTGTTCAAAACACGGGCACTGGATATCGATCAGACAGTGGCAGCCATCAAGGCGACCATGAAGATGCTGAATATGCTGGAGAATGGAAATATTCCGAACATGAATAATTTATCGTTGCCGTAGGAAAACAGCGATCAGCTATCAGCTGTCAGCGATCAGCTATCAGCTTCGGTAGTGGAAGGTTGTTAGGAACAGCGGTTTGGGAAACAAGCTATCAGCTGTCAGCGATCAGCTTCGGTAGTGGAAGATTGTTAGGAACAGCGGTTAAGAGAATATAGAATATAGAATATAGAAAAAATTTTGCAGATGAAGTTAAATATTGCAGTATTGGCGGGAGACGGAATTGGTCCGGAGATTATGAAGCAGGCTTTGCAGGTCACGCAGGCCGTGTGCAGGAAGTTTGGTCATGAATTTTCATACAAAGAAGGTGTCACCGGCGCAGCAGCCATTGATGCCATGGGCGATCCCTATCCGGCTGAAACGCATGAACTGTGCATGCAGAGCGATGCAGTGCTGTTTGGTGCCATTGGAGATCCAAAATATGACAACGACCCCAATGCCAAGGTACGCCCCGAACAGGGATTGCTGCGTATGCGCAAACAGTTGGGGCTTTATGGAAATATCCGCCCCGTGATGACCTTTCCCTCACTCATCCACAAATCGCCCCTGCGCGCCGACCTGGTGGAGGGAGCCGACTTCGTGTGTATCCGGGAGCTTACCGGGGGCCTTTATTTCGGACGCCCGCAAGGCAGGAGCGAGGATGGTGATACTGCCTACGATACCTGTATTTATACCCGTGAGGAGGTAGAACGAGTACTTCACCTGGCCTATAAGTTCGCAGGTCAGCGACGCAAAAAGCTGACGGTAGTCGACAAGGCCAATGTGCTGGCAAGCTCTCGTCTCTGGCGCCAGGTGGCGCAGGAAATCGCGCCGCAGTACCCCGACATTGAGACCGACTACCTCTTCGTGGATAATGCTGCCATGCGTATCATCCAATGGCCCAAAAGCTTCGATGTGCTGGTGACCGAAAACCTGTTCGGTGACATCCTCACCGATGAGGCATCGGTGATCACCGGCTCACTGGGACTACTTCCTTCGGCCTCCATGGGTCTGCATACATCACTGTTTGAACCGATCCACGGATCCTATCCCCAGGCTGCGGGCAAAGATATCGCCAACCCTGTGGCCATGATTCTCTCTGCCGCACTGATGTTCGAATATGGATTCAATCTGCAGGAAGAGGGTGCTCTGATTCGTCAGGCTGTGGATGCGAGCCTCGAAGCGGGCATCGTCACGGAAGATATTGCCAACGGCAGTAAAAGCTATCGCACAAGTGAGGTGGGTGACTGGATCACGGAGTATATTAGTAAATAGGATTCAGGATTCAGGATTCAGCTTGAGTAGTGGGGTTGGTGTTAAGGTCACCGGTTGGCAAGAGGCTTTCAAAGGTTAGAATAAGCGGTTTTAGTGAAATAAATTTTAAATAAAATGAACAATCAAAACAACCCGGAGAGGATGCGGGAGCAGAAAAAAGAAAACCTGCGCAGTGCGACCAGTACGCAGGGCCGGCTGATGGCCGGTGCACGGGCGCTGTGGCACGCCAACGGAATGACCCGTGAACAGATGGGCAAGCCCATCATTGCCATCGCCAACTCTTTCACTCAGTTTGTGCCGGGACATGTGCATCTGCACGATATTGGACAGCTGGTGAAAA
Source organism: Proteiniphilum sp. UBA4084 (assembly GCA_002383605.1). Taxonomy (GTDB): domain Bacteria; phylum Bacteroidota; class Bacteroidia; order Bacteroidales; family Dysgonomonadaceae; genus Proteiniphilum. The sequence goes on from DFYK01000069.1 coordinate 51,007, forward strand.
AGGAGGTGGAGAAGCTGGGATGCTTTGCCGCCGAGTTCAACACCATCGCTGTGGACGACGGCATTGCCATGGGACATGATGGCATGTTGTACTCACTTCCTTCGCGCGACATGATTGCCGACTCCATAGAGTATATGGTCAATGCGCACAAGGCCGATGCGCTGGTTTGTATCAGCAACTGCGACAAGATCACGCCAGGGATGCTGATGGCGGCCATGCGACTAAACATTCCCGCCATCTTTGTTTCGGGCGGACCCATGGAGGCCGGCAAGATTGATGATGAGCAGATCGACCTGATTGATGCGATGATTGAATCGGCCGACGAAAGTATCTCAGACGAACGTGTGGCACAGCTGGAAGTCTCGGCCTGTCCCACCTGCGGCTCCTGCTCCGGCATGTTTACCGCCAACTCGATGAACTGCCTGAATGAGGCAATCGGGCTGGCGCTGCCCGGCAACGGAACCATCCTGGCTACCCACGTCAATCGCAAAGGCTTGTTCGTGAAAGCAGCAAAGCAGATCGTAGAAAATGCGGAACGCTACTATTTCGATGGCGACGAGTCGGTGCTTCCACGCAACATTGCCACACGACAGGCTTTTCTGAATGCCATGACACTCGATATCGCCATGGGCGGATCCACCAACACCATCCTTCACACGCTGGCCATTGCCCGCGAGGGGGAGATCGACTTCAAGCTGGAAGACATTGATGCATTATCACGCAGGGTGCCCTGCATCTGCAAGGTGGCACCCAACTCAAAGAAATATCACATCCAGGATGTGAACCGCGCGGGTGGTATCATGGGTATCCTGGGCGAACTGGCCAAAGCGGGGCTGGTAGACACTTCGGTACGCCGTGCGGACGGACTTACCCTGGCGGAAGCGATTGAGAAATATGACATCACCAAAGAGAATCCCGATGAAGAGGCAACAAATATCTACACCTCTGCACCCGGAAACCGATACAACCTGGTGATGGGATCGCAGGACGCACGGTTTAAAGAACTGGACGCCGACCGCAAAGATGGTTGTATCCGTGACGTGGAACATGCCTATACGAAAGACGGCGGACTGGCCATACTGAAAGGAAACATTGCCCTCAACGGTTGCGTGGTAAAGACGGCAGGCGTGGACGAAAGCATCTGGAAATTCAGCGGCAGGGCCAAGGTATTCCAGTCGCAGGAAGATGCCTGTGCGGGCATATTGAATGGAAAGGTGGTGGCCGGCGATGTGGTGGTGATCGTTTATGAGGGTCCCAAAGGAGGTCCAGGCATGCAGGAGATGCTTTATCCCACTTCCTACATCAAAGCGAAGCACCTCGGTGCAGCATGTGCCCTGATCACCGACGGACGCTTTTCGGGCGGCACATCGGGCCTCTCCATCGGCCACATCTCACCCGAGGCGGCCGCCGGAGGAAACATCGGTCTGGTACGTGATGGCGACATCATTGAGATAGACATTCCCGAAAGGAGCATCAACCTGAAGATCAGTGATACTGAACTGCAGGAAAGAAGAGCCCGGGAAGAGGCCAAAGGTGAGAACGCCTTCCGGCCGGAGCGTGACAGGAAAATATCCAAAGCGTTGAAGCTCTATGCACATTTTGTGAGCTCGGCAGACAAGGGAGCGATACGAATTATATAATACTTTTCAATTTTCATCCACTACTTCGATACGCTATAAAAGCAGAAGACAAATTTATTTCAATCGTCTAACTTTAGTGAGCAATTATGATGAACAAAAATAATCAGACTCCGGAAACCATTTCCTCGCCCGAGAAGCGGGAACAGGAAACAGAGATTATTTCAGGCAGTGAAATATTGATCCGATCGTTGATCGCAGAAGGTGCGGATACCCTATTCGGTTATCCGGGCGGTGCCATCATGCCGGTTTTCGATGCACTGTATGATCACAAACACGAGATCAAACATATTCTGGTACGCCACGAGCAGGGCGCCGTGCATGCGGCACAGGGCTATGCCCGTGTATCACAGAAGGTGGGTGTAGCACTGGTTACTTCAGGGCCGGGTGCCACCAATACCATTACCGGCATTACCGATGCGATGATGGACAGTACGCCCATGGTGGTCATCTCCGGACAGGTTGCTTCAAGCCTGCTGGGTTCCGATGCTTTTCAGGAGGCCGATGTGATTGGGGTAACACAGCCCATCACCAAGTGGGTGTATCAGATCAGGCGTGTAGAAGATATTGCCTGGGCCGTTTCCAAGGCATTTTACATTGCCTCCAGCGGTCGCCCCGGACCGGTGGTACTCGACATTGCCAAGGATGCACAGGTGAACAAATGTGCTTATTCTTACCAGAAGACAATCTTTCTCCGCAGCTACCTGCCGGAACCGGAGATTGAAGACGACCAGATCAGGATGGCAGCCGACCTCATCAACAATGCCAAAAAACCATTGGCTTTGGTGGGGCATGGGGTGGTTCTCGGTAATGCCGAGGAGGAACTGCGTGCTTTTCTGGAGAAAGCAGATATTCCTTTTGGTTCCACCATCCTCGGATTGTCGGCCATGCCTACCGATCACCCGCTGAACTTCGGAATGCTTGGCATGCACGGGAACGTGGCACCCAATATGATGACCAATCAGTGTGATGTGCTGATAGCCATTGGCATGCGTTTCGACGACCGTGTCACGGGCGACCTGAACACCTATGCAAAACAGGCGAAAGTGATTCATTTCGATATCGACCCGGCAGAAATAAACAAAAATGTAAAGACGACAGTAAAGGTATCGGGCAATGCGAAAAAAACACTGCCGATGGTTATAGCTCTGCTCAAGGAGCAATCGCATGCAGCGTGGTTGTCGGAATTCAAACCCTATGAACAGAAAGAATTTGACTGCATCATCAAGAATGAACTATATCCGGAGAACGGTGGAGAAATAAAGATGGGTGAGGTGGTGCACAAGGTAACGGAAGCCACGCACAACAAAGCTGTTTGTGTGACCGATGTGGGACAACATCAGATGATGAGTACGCGCTATTTCAAGTTTACAGAGTCCCGCAGCATGGTCACCTCCGGCGGCCTGGGAACCATGGGCTTTGGCCTTCCTGCCGGCATTGGCGCCAAGTATGGTGCGCCGGAGAGAACGGTCTGTATCTTTGTGGGCGATGGCGGTCTGCAGATGACCATGCAGGAGCTTGGTACCATCATGGAATATGATATTGATGTGAAGATCATTTTGCTGAATAACAATTATCTGGGCATGGTGCGTCAGTGGCAGGAGCTCTTTTTTGATGAACGCTACTCGGAGACACACCTGAAAAACCCGGATTTCATTAAAGTAGCTGATGCTTACAATATAAAAGGACGTAAGGTTACCCAACGCAGTGAACTGGATGAGGCCATCGCGGAGATGCTGGCACACAAGGGTGCCTACCTGCTGGAAGTAGTGGTAGAGACCAAAGGAATGGTCTACCCCATGATTCCATCGGGAGGAAGCGTGACGAATATCTTACTCGGTAACGGGAATAAATTGTAGTGATTTACACATATTAAATCAACAAAAATGGAGGAGAACAAAACATTATACACCATCACCATATTCTCGGAAAATACGGTGGGTGTACTCAATCAGATCACGACCATCTTCACGCGGCGGCAGTTAAACATTGAAACGCTGTCGGTATCGCCGTCGGCCATCAAGGGCATTCACAAGTTTACCATCACCACTTTTTCCGACGATGAGAATGTGATGAAGAAGCTGGTAAGTCTTATCGACAAGCGGGTAGATATCCTGAAGGCATACTATAACACCAACGAAGATCTGGTGCATCAGGAGCTGGCCCTGTATAAACTTTCTACGGAGAAGGTGCTGGCACATGGCTCCATTGAATACCTGGTACGCAAATATAACGTGCGCATCCTGGAGGTTTCCACCGACTGTGTGGTATTTCTAAAAGCGGGGCACTACGAAGAGACACAGGGACTCTTCGAAGAGCTGGCAGAGAGCATCGGCGTGCTGCAGTTTGTCCGGTCCGGCAGGATCGCCATCACCAAATCGAAGGTGGAGCGACTGAGCGATATGCTGGCAAAACGGGAACGGGAGAATCAAGAAAAATGGGGAAATGCATAAATCCCGTTAGAAAAAAGAATATATTCATTCGTCGAGTCGGACCTTTCTTCGGAAGAAAGAGTCCGGTAAGGCACAAAGATTAGATAACAAATATGGCAAAAATGAATTTTGGCGGGGTAGAAGAGAATGTTGTTACCCGCGACGAGTTTCCGTTGAGCAAAGCTCAGGAGGTGTTGAAGAATGAAACCATCGCCGTAATCGGTTACGGTGTACAAGGCCCGGGGCAGTCGCTCAACCTGCGCGACAATGGCTTCAACGTGATTGTGGGACAGCGTAAGGGCGGCAAGACCTGGGACAAGGCGGTGGCCGATGGCTGGGTGCCGGGTGAAACATTGTTTGAGATCGAGGAAGCCTGCGAACGGGCTACCATCATTCAGTACCTGCTCTCCGATGCGGCCCAGATTGAAGTGTGGCCCCGCATCAAGCCTTACCTCACAGCAGGCAAGGCCCTTTACTTCTCTCACGGTTTTGGCATCACCTACAAAGAACGTACCGGTATCGTGCCTCCCGCTGATGTGGATGTGATCCTGGTTGCCCCGAAAGGATCGGGTACCTCGCTGCGGAGAATGTTTCTCGAAGGACGTGGCCTCAACTCCTCCTATGCCATCTTCCAGGATGCCACAGGAAGGGCTTTTGAACGTGTGGTGGCACTGGGAATTGGTGTGGGATCGGGTTACCTGTTTGAAACCGATTTCAAACGCGAAGTATTCTCAGATCTTACCGGCGAACGCGGCACACTCATGGGCGCCATTCAGGGACTGTTGCTGGCACAGTATGAGGTGCTCCGTGCAAACGGACACACCCCTTCCGAAGCTTTTAACGAAACAGTAGAGGAACTTACCCAGTCGCTCATGCCGCTCTTTGCAGAAAAGGGGATGGACTGGATGTATGCCAACTGCTCTACCACTGCACAGCGTGGCGCACTCGACTGGATGGGGCCGTTCCACGATGCCACCAAGCCGGTATTTGAGAAACTGTACAAAGAGGTGGCCGCCGGCAATGAAGCGCAGCGCTCCATCGACAGCAACTCGCAACCCGACTACCGCGAGAAATTGGAGGAAGAGCTGAAAGCCCTTCGTGAAAGCGAGATGTGGCAGACTGGCGCCGTGGTACGCAAGCTAAGGCCGGAAAATAACTGATATCCAGTGCAGTTTTGATCCAAAGAGGAAGGTTTTATGCCTGCCTTTTTGGTTAAAAATAAAGGAGACAAAGGTTAAAACCTGCGTCTCTTTTTTTATTTTGTAATTGTTTCCTATCTTTGGTGAAGCACATTTTAAAAATCTAAACCCGAAACAGTTATGAACTTACTTGAGCAATTGAAAACATTCACCAAAGTGGTTGCCGATACGGGAGATTTTGCCTCTATTGAAGCGTACACGCCAACAGATGCGACCACCAACCCATCGCTGATTTATGCAGCCTCACAGGATGAAAAGTATAAAAACCTGATTAATGATGCGCTCAGGTTTGCCAAAAACTCATCCGCCGATAAGAGTGCCCGGCTTTCGAAGGCAATGGATAAGCTGGCTGTAAACTTCGGACTTGAAATTCTAAAGATTGTACCGGGACGTGTTTCCACCGAGGTGGATGCCCGCCTGTCGTTCGATACGGAAGCAACTGTTAAAAAAGCACATGAGCTTATCTCGCTATACGAAGCTGAAGGCATCTCACGGGAACGAATCCTGATTAAGGTGGCTTCCACATGGGAGGGGATTAAGGCAGCAGAAATTCTTGAGGAAGCGGGTATTCACTGTAATCTGACCCTGCTCTTCTCTCATGCCCAGGCGATAGCTTGTGCTGAAGCGGGCGTACGGTTGATTTCACCGTTCGTGGGACGCATTCTCGACTGGCACAAAAAAGATCGTGGCGTTTCGGAAATTCCCGCACCGGAAGACCCGGGCGTGATTTCGGTAACTGGTATATTCAACTACTACAAGAAGTTTGGCTATCAGACCCAGGTGATGGGTGCCAGTTTCAGGAACATCGGGGAGATATGCGAACTCGCAGGATGCGACCTGCTCACCATCTCTCCCAAGCTTTTAGAAGAGCTTGAGCAGACCGAAGGCAAGCTGACGAAAAAACTGGATGCCGACGCAGCCCACGGAATGGATATCGAAAAAATATCGCTCAATGAAAAGAGCTTCCGCTGGATGATGAACGAGGATGCCATGGCTACCGAAAAGCTGGCCGAAGGCATCCGCAACTTCACCAAAGATTTGATTAAGCTGGAAAATCAGATTGAAGCAAAGCTGTAAGGTGTTATTCTTCCTTGGTCAGATCGAGTTTCTCGTCGTCCTTGCCCCGGTCGAAGAACATCTTTTTCAGCGGGTTTTGGCGTGCCTCATCATAGAACCGCCGGTTCTTGAGGATGTCGATACCCATGTAGATGGCCTGGCGGAACGATTCGGCAGATGCCTGGTTCTTGCCGGCAATATTGTAAGCCGTGCCATGGTCGGGCGAGGTGCGAACAATGGGGAGCCCGGCGGTGAAGTTGACGCCTGCATCCATGGCGAGGGTCTTGAAGGGTATCAGTCCCTGGTCGTGGTACATGGCCAGGATGGCGTCGAACTCCCTGAATCGTCCCGATCCAAAGAAGCCGTCTGCAGGAAAGGGTCCTGCGCAGAGGATCCACTTGTCCTGTGCCTCCCGCACAGCCGGGGCGATGATATCGATCTCCTCCCTGCCCAGCAGCCCGTTTTCACCGGCATGCGGATTTAAGCCCAGTACGGCGATGCGCGGGTTCTCCAGCAGGAAGTCACGCTTCAGTGATTGGTCGAGTGTGTTCAGTTTCTCCAGGATCAGCTCCTTGGAAAGTTTTGAGGGAACTTCCGCAATGGGCACATGTGTGGTGACCAGTGCCACGCGCAGAACCTCCGTGGCCAGGATCATCAAAGCTTTTTCGCCGTTTTTGGCGAACCGATCCTCTAAAAATTCGGTATGTCCCGGGAAATGAAACTTCTCATTCTGGATGCTGTCCTTGTTGATGGGGAGCGTCACCAACAGGTCGATCTTTCCGTTTGCCAGGTCGCCGGCAGCCTGATCCAAGGCAATGTAAGCCGACTCGCCCGCTTCGGCACTTGCCATGCCCGGTTCAATCCTGATCTCGTCCCTGACACAGTTCACGAGGTTTATCTTCCCCTCCTGCGATTCATCGGCTTTGGAAATAATATGAAAGTTCACCGGATCACCCTCCAGCATCTTGCGATAATAAGAAGCCGATTTGGATGATCCGTATATGACGGGGCGGAACAGCTCGAGCAAGCGGTCGTCGGAAAATGCTTTCAGCAGCACTTCATATCCGATTCCATTGACATCGCCGTGCGTGATGCCCACTTTGAGTAATGATGACATGTATATCTGTTTTGATTCTCTTTTCTGTATGATTCTTCTCTGTTACCCTTCAATGACTGCTTCTTCGGGTTTGGGAAGGCTGATGGTGTAGAGGGTTGCCTCCAGGTTACGCATCAGGTTGCGCTTGTTCATCTCCGGTGCATAGACGTATACCTCCACCACAACCACCATGCCGGTGTTGTCATTTACAAAGGCATGCATCACAAAGGGGCCTCCCATCATGTCGGTCGACATTTCCCACAGACCGCGCAGTTCGGCACGGAAAGTGCCGTCCATCACCATGGTGCGGTAGTCGGGCGGATAAACGCGCGTGGCGGTTGTCATCTCCGAGTCGAACGAACCCTTGATATATTTTCCGAGTACCCGGTTGCGGATGGCAATAAGCGAGTCTTTTTCGAACACCTTTTCGGTGGTGTAGGGAAACTGGTAGATGGCAATATCCTGGCGTCCTCTGCCGGCATTGTTTGTAGCCCAGTAAAAGTTTTCGTGTTCGGTCACGTTGGTGATTCCCTTGGGCACATAGATATCGATGCCGAACACCTGTTGTGCACGGGACAGCGGGGCTGTGACCTCTCTCTTCAGCCATTTGCCCGTGCGTTCAAGCTCTTTGGTCACGAAATAATCGACAATGCTTTCCCGGTTATCGGTCACGAACTTTGCGAAAGAGGCGCTGTCGGGCGCATGGATATTCATGATCACCTGTCCCATGGCATACTTGTCGATGTCGGCGGTGAGCTTGGGATAGCTGTAGATGGAGGATATCTCGGGGATGATGACGTTGCGTGCCATCTTGAAGGTGCTGGTGAAATTATCCGGTTCAATCTGCAGGATCGTGAAATTGGGTTCGGGCTGTGGAAGTGCTTTCACATTTGAGTTGAGTACGTCGAACAAAGCCCTTCCCGGTGTACTTTCCCAGGAGGTGTCATCCATCAGGACCATCATTTCGTTGTTCGTCCCTGAAGCGGACAGGAAACCGCCTCCGTCATCACACGACGTGAAGAGGATGATGATTGCGGCGAGCGCAAGTAGACCGGCAAATTGTTTCATATGCGTATTTTTTTGGGATTATCATTCATTCCACGGTGAAGCACATTGCTTTCACAAAACAAATATACAACTATTTGCGTGGAAATGAAATCTACACTCAGCTTTTTTCTCCCACCTTCGCCGTGGAGAGCATGCCACAGGCAGCGAAGATATCCTCACCCCGCGAAGCACGGATGGTGCTGATGAATCCTTTGGCTGTAAGGAAATCACGGAACTTGATCATGTTCTCGCTGGTGGAGGGTTTTAGGTTACTCATCGGGATCACATGGAAGCGGATGAGGTTGACGCGGCAGTCGAGCCCGGCCAGCAACTTGGTCAGTTCACGGGCATAGAGAAGGGAGTCGTTCACCCCGTCGAACATGATGTATTCAAATGAAAGTCGCCGCTGGTGGCTCCAGTCGTAATCGCGCAGCATCCCGATGACCGAGGTGATGGGTGCTGATTTCTCGATGGGCATGATGGCAAGCCGTTGTTCCGGGATGGGATTGTGCAGGCTGATGGCCAGGTGGCATTTGCTTTCATCGAGGAACCGCTTCAGGTTGGAGGTGAGTCCGATGGAGGAGAGGGTGATGCGCTTGGGGCTCCATGCCAGGCCATAGTCGGCCATCAGCAATTCCGAAGCCTTCTTCACCTGTTTGTAGTTGTCCAGCGGCTCCCCCATCCCCATGAAGACCAGGTTGGTGATTTGCTCCGAGTCGGGTACCGAGTATACCTGGTTCAGGATTTCCGTGGCGGTAAGGTTGTCGTGGAACCCCTGCTTGCCGGTCATGCAGAAGTCGCAGTTCATGCGGCAGCCCACCTGTGAGGAGACGCAGATGGTGAGGCGCTCCTCTTCGGGGATAGTGACTGTTTCGATGAACTTGCCGCCAGCGGTTCTGAAGAGCATCTTGCGGGTGCCGTCGACCGATGTTTTCACATCGAGCGGTTCCGACCGTCCGATATCAAATTTCTCTGCCAATATCTCTCTGTTTTTCAGTGAGATGTTGGTCATCTCATCCATATTTTTTACCCGTTTCAGATAGATCCAGTCGGCAATCTGTCTGGCGGTGAATTTGGGAAGGTTTAGTGCTTCGACGCTTTCGGTGATTTCGGCGAGCGTCATGCCGAGCAGAGTTTGTTTTTGCTCCATTTGCTGCAATTGTAATTTATGGTGCAAAGATACGGAGTATTTGGCAAAATGAAGCATCTCAAAGTAAAAGAGTCAAATAGTTCCGAATGAAGCACCGAAAATAATGGTCATGATCAGAAGAAATGGTTAAAAGTATTATATTTGCAATCGGTAATCACACAATTTTCATACTGAAATTTATCTACTATGCGAAATATTGCTTTACTGCTTTTTATTGTCTTTGCAACAATGTCTATCCAATCACAGGAAAAACCGGTGCTTTTATTTCCCAACGGTGCACCGGGAGAAACGGGGAAGATGAAACAGGTGGACGACCTGGGTGGCAACAGAGTGGCTGGCTGCGCTGTGCTGNNCCCGCCGATAACAACAAGGGTGCCACCATCATCGTGAACCCCGGAGGGGGGTACAATATCCTGGCATACAATCTCGAAGGTTCGGAGATTTGCAAACGGTTCAACAGCTTTGGCATCAACTGCGTGTTGGTGAAATACCGTGTACCGCGCCGCGAGGGGCTGGAGAAGCATGCGGCACCCCTGCAGGATTTGCAGCGTGCCATCGCCTACACCCGTGCCCATGCGGCTGAATGGAATATTGATGCAAATAAGATTGGCGTGATGGGCTTCTCGGCCGGAGCACATCTTTCAGCTGTAGCCAGCACCAACTACGGTGAGCGCACCTATCCGAAAGTCGATTCTTTCGACGAGGTGAGCCTGCGTCCCGACTTTACCATTCTGGTCTACCCAGCCTATCTCGCCGGTGAAAATTTTTCTATTTCTCCCGAACTGAAGGTCGATCAAAACACACCGCCCACCATCCTGATTCAGACGGAGGACGACAAGAGCTATGTCAACAGCAGCCTTTTTTACTATTATGCGCTGAAGGAAGCAAAGGTGCCGGCTGCCCTGCACGTCTATCCCTCCGGCGGGCACGGTTACGGACTGCGCAATACCGGCCATACGGTGAACGAATGGCCCTTCCGGGTGCTCTCCTGGTTGCGCGATATCGTTATGATTGAAAAGTGATGCGAGAAATCTAAATTCAGGTAAAATTGGCGTTTTTCAGTTTTTGGAGAATATACTCACGCATCTCTTCTTTCGATACATCATATTTTGGCTCAAGTTGTGCCAGACTTATATCAGATAAGAACCTATCTGATAATAATATCATCACAATATTTTTGGTGCTTAACTTGTGTTGTGAATATTTCAATGCGGCATTAATTCTTTCCCGATGATTGCATCGGTTTTGTCCGTCAAACCTTTACGCATAATCAACGATTTTATTTAAATGTTTCCTTTCAACCTGTCTGAGATATTTCTCCGGCTGTTTTATGTTGAAGTAATAAAGGGCTATCATCACATTCAGGTTAAAAAGATAATCCCCCTGAATGACCATCTTTTCCTTCCAAACCTTGTGGATATAGTTCCGCTGATATATCTCAAAGAGTCTGGCTATATCAGACATGTCCAAGTGTATAAATACCTTTTCTATCAACTCCTCATCGGAAATTTCTTCTGTTGAGGCAGCGGTATAAGACCAGAATGCATTGACTTCCAACAACCGTTTGACCAATTCGTTTTTAAGTTTCTGCTTGTAATTGCGGACATTTTCTTCTGTCTGTTTTTTTAGGAGTTCTCCCTCATGCAGGTTGAAAAAAGATTCCAGTTTCAAGGCCAGTGGCATGGAAAGGTCACGACGTCCGGCAATAACATAGCTTAGCGATTGCCGGAGTACCCCTATTTCTCTCGCAACTTCAGATTGACTGTATCCGCCATTTCTGATCAGAGATTCAATATATTGTCCCACGCTATCCCACATTTTTTCTTACGTTCACGGAGTTACACAATTTATTTGCTCATAAATAATGAGACTAGTCGCTTTTTGCACTGCAAATATAACAATTTGTCAACAAATATGTTTACAATAAGGGGATGTTTTATAGCGTTGTGTTAATTTATAGGGTGATCGTAACTAAAGGTTTATGTTAAGACCAGAATACATTGTATTTTTACTCCGACATTTCTTGTAGTTTTACTCCGACATTTCTTGTAGTTGAATTATGGGGAGATTTTTCATTATCGCGATAAAGATAATCTGGAAATTGACATGATTGTCTCTCTGCATGATGGTAGATGGGCTCCAGTGGAAGTGAAACTTGGGGAACATCGGATTGATGAAGCTGCCGAAAGTCTTTTGAGGTTGAGAAATAAAGTAGATACTTCCCGTATAGGCGAACCCTCTTTTATGATGGTGCTTACCGGTGGACGATATGCCTATAAACGTCCTGATGGAATACTTGTTGTACCGCTGGGTTGTTTGAAGGATTAATATTCTTTCTTCGCCATCAGTAGCGGTAGGAAGATAAAGATGCCGACAAATGACATGATCAGCCCGCCGATGGTGCCGGCTGCCCTCCGAACGAAACGAAGTTAAGTGAGATAAAACTTATAATTTATGGTCTTCGTATAAGTATAAACTTTTATGTACATTTGTTGCGATATTCCACAATATTAAAACAAGCTAAAACTTACATTCAAGTTTCGCTATTTCATCAACTGGATCAAACATAGTTAAAGACGAGACCCAAAATGCTTTAATTAAGATAAATCGATGAAACAAAAAATATCAGTTGTTGCAGTACTATTCTGCTTGTTCTCAACTTTCATAACTGCTCAAACAGAGAAGGGGAAATTTTCTATTTCGGGGCGATCTTCAATTGAGGGTGCTTATTTTTCGAATCGTGTTTATGGTGATAATATAAGCATCGGTGACAGAGAAGCGATGGATGTGGATGGGTATTCATTTTCAATTACACCAAGCTTGAGTTATTTTGTTATTGATAACGTTTCAATCGGTGGCCAGGCTACATTTTCGATTGCAGATGGTGATTATCAAAGTAAAACTACTGAGTTTATCTTGATGCCTACTGTTGCATATTACTTCCCCACAAAAAAAATGATACGTCCGTTTGTAGCTTTGGGTGCCGGATATGCAAATGTTTCGATGGAAAGCATGTCATTTAGTGGTTTCAACTGGGCAGGTGGAATTGGAGCTGCATTTTTTCTAAGCAATAATATTTCCATTGATCTGATGGCAGAGTATGCTGAGCTGAGTGCACGAACTTCAGAAAATACCAAATACAGATACTCAACGAAAGGCTTGGGCGGCTCAGTAGGACTTTCAGTCTATTTCTGAGAAAAATGATCAACAACTTCAATCCATGAAATTAAGACTACTATTTGCTACTCTTTTGATTGCACTGCTTTCACTGAATTCATTTTCCCAAAATGATTCACTCCGAAGTGAAATTTTAAACTACGAACAATCCAAACACGACTTTTTAGATAAGGGCAGGCGTTTGCTACTGGATCATTTTGAAAAAAGTGATCTGTTTAAGGTGAAAGAGGTTAAGGACTTGCTACTTGAAGAGAACGGCGGCAATATTTATAACACGTTTTATCCCATCGAGTATATTTATATTCTCTACTGGACAGAGGAGTATGATGAACTGATTGATTTTATCAAGCAAGTTGATTTTACACTTCCGGTTTCTAATTCTGTTAGAATTCTTGCTGCTACTGACAATATGTTTACAACACTATTACAACAAACAGTTGAAAATAAAGACATGTTACTTTTGTTCATTAAGGAAAGCAATATTTCTGATATGGATAAGGAGTTTTTGATGTTGCAACTGGAGGATATTATAAGGGCCGGACTTGGTAACAGCATTGATTTTGAGTCGGAACAGACTGCCTATATCAATGACCTTTCCGATCAGTTTCTGGATAAATATCCCGATAGTCCTTACGAAACGATCATTCGAGAAACAATCAGGTATAAATTTGAACCATCACCATGGGCATTTTATTGGGATATGATCGGTCTTGGTGCAGTTGTTCCAACAGGCAATTTAAGCGATTATTTCAGTACCGGTGTCGGCGTAGAGATGGCTTTGGATTTACGATATAAAAAGTTGGTGGGCATTTTTGGTTTTGGATTTTCAGGTCATACTCTCGATGATGACATCAAAATAAATGGCGTAACCTGGGCAAACATTTCTTCAGCAACACTTGGACTTGGTTATTTGAATGCCGGGTATCTGCTGGTTGATACAAAAAGGGTAAGTATATATCCTTTTATAGGTGGCGGTTACAGCGGTTTTTCTACTTCACAAAACGTTTACAAGGAGATTCCTGAGCTTGAAAAGCTTCAGCTCAATTCATGGTTTCCACAAGTTGGGTTTGGCTTTGATTATAAGTTTAAAATACCCAAGTTTGATTATTATGAAATGGGTTCAGATGGTAGCTGGAGCAGGATAAGTGTGAGATACACATACAGGATGCCAAATTTTAGCAGAAGTTTGGATGGGAGAGGAGACATATCCCAGCCTATGGACGGATTTATTCATAGTATTATGGTTTCGTGGGGAATTGGTGGTAGAGGGACCAATAGGGTAAAATAAGAATTACAATTCATTCTTCCTGTCAGCTCTAATCGGTTTAGATTCAATTGTCTCGATGTACAGCTCCCTTCTCCATTAGCAAGTGCTTCCACGTTACGCAATGCCAGGTCAGAAAGATTGACGTTACTTTTCAGATTATCACACACCCCGTAGCCTATGACTGTCAGGAGTGCAAGTGCAAAAATGCCCAGTAATAATTTTTTCTTTATACTGCTTTTTTGTTAATTTGACATTAATATTTCACACTCTATGTGTCTTTTCCTGATATAGGTTGAC
>DFYK01000024.1:0-5555 GCA_002383605.1 Proteiniphilum sp. UBA4084
TGCTGGAAATTGGTTTTGGCACGGGTCTCAATGCCTTACTCACCTTGCTGGAAGCGAAAAAAAAAGGAATAAATGTGTTCTATCAGAGTCTCGAGCGCTATCCCATCTCCGTTGAAGCGGCACAAAAACTCAATTATCCGGCCATGTTAAATCAGGTTGAAAAGGCTGAAGAAGAAAAATCAAATGCATCTATACAATCAAAACAAAAGAACTATGTCGAGGTTGAGTTGGGAAATAATACCCTTCAAGAACTGTTCCTCCGGCTGCATACATCGCCCTGGGAGAAAGCAGTAGCCATAACCCCGGGCTTCACGCTGCTGAAGCAACAGATCGATTTCAGCCGGCCTGCCACTTTTGTTCCGGAGAGAGGCTTCGACCTGATCTACTACGATGCTTTTGCACCCGAGAAACAGCCGGGAATGTGGACGCAGGAGATTTTTAATCATCTCTACAGCTTATCTAATCAGGGCGCTATCCTGACTACATACTGCGCCAAAGGGGTTGTGAGGAGGATGCTCCAGTCGGCAGGATTTCGGGTGGAACGGCTTCCAGGGCCACCTGGAAAAAGGGAGATATTAAGGGCTACGAAACTTTAGACGGAATCTTAATAATCTACATATCTTTTAGCGATAATCCCCTGTATTCAATTTGGAACCCAGGAAACTTGTCCGTCACTTTTAAAGATTTCTGTTTCAGCCGTTCAAGGCTGATTTTATTCGGGTTTCGTTTTACTTCGTAAAATTCCACCCGTTTATCCCGTTCATTGACAGCAATAATATCAATTTCATTCTCTCCTTTATTATCCCGGTACCCCTGGATATTAGAATATTGTTTCGATTCAGTCAACTGTTGACTAAAATATTTTTCCAAAACCATTCCTGAATATGTCTCATCGTCACGCTCAACGATATCCCTGACATAATCGAAATTTGAAATTTCTATCGCGCTACGGTATTTATAATTAAACCGAAACCAAAAGTTAAGAAAATTATCCTCGATTTTATATCGGTTGTTCCGGCTGCCTTCCTTTGCCATAAAGGGTCGAATACGTTTAATGAGGTTGAAATCCTTTTCCAACCGATCCAGGAATCCACCGACCGAAATATTTAATATACCTTCCATCGAGCTCCGATCGTTTTTGGATGAAGCAATCAGGGAAAGAATTGAAAAATAGTTGCCGTAGTCTTTCCCAAACTCCTCGATTAATACATCACGCCCTTCGCTCAGGAAAAAAGAATTTTCCCGGAACAGCGTACTCGCCGACGCCCCATGACCGTGGTCATCTGTGCCGTCGTTAATGAAATAGAATAAAATTTTCGGCGGGAGTGATAATAGTGAATAAGGACAATATCAATGATAGCGCAGCGCCAGTACCGTGATGTCGTCCGATTGTACAAAACCCTCTACATAAATATTCAGGGCTTCAATCACCGACTGAATCATCACAGAGACGGAAGGATACTCCACCTGTCCTGTGTAGATGTTCATCTTCGCGAAGAAGAGGGTGACAAACATGCTCTGTTCATTCCCCTTGCAAAGTTCGTTGTTCACCCTGTAGAGCACATCGGCAGGAGTGATACCTGTGAGGGCGATTGATTTAATGAGGGTATTGGTCATCGACATAAAAAGAGCGGCTGGTATTCCCTTATCGGAAACATCACCGATGGTAAAGCCCAGATGTTCGTTGTCGATCATAAAATAATTATAGAGATCGCCTCCCACCTCTCTTGCCGGCTTCATAAAGCCACAGATAGCAAACTCATTGTGATCGCAGAACCCGTCAACCTCCTTGGGGAACATTCCCAGAACACACAAATAATATTTATTTTGTTACTGAAAATTGCGGAATTAGGGAATATTTATTCAACCAATTTCGGCCAAATATTTGACTTTATACATTTTTTTTGGAAGAAGAAAAGAAATGGGTGGGGTCTTGGAGAAGTTAGACAGTTTATCTCACTCTCAAACAAAAAGTGCTGAAAATCATCACCTTTTGCCTACTGCGGAAAGAAAGGGATTCGAACCCTTGGTACCCGTAAGAGTACAACGGTTTTCGAGACCGCCCCGATCGACCACTCCGGCATCTTTCCTGATCAGCTTGCAAATTTACAATAATTCTCCCGACTTTGGAAAAGAATAGGCAAAAAACCGTTATTTGGCCAACGCTTGCAATGCCTCCCTGGTAGCGCTCAATAGTGGATCAATGGAGATGGGCGATCCCACCCCGTTTTTCATCCAGAGCTGAGGAATGATGCGCCCTTGTGTGAACATCCGGTCGATCTCATCCGCCATGTTCTTTCCCCTTACCTGCTGTTCAATCTGGAAAGCTATGAGGTGACCCATCGGGTAGTTTGGCAGATAGAGTGGATAATCGATCATGTGCGAGTAAATGCCGAGCAGCATCTCATCCTTGCCCCCCAGCACATCGGCATAGTAGCTGTTCCAAACCTCTTTCGCTATGCGCACCACAGCCTCTTTCAGCTGAACGGGTGTTGCATCGGGATGGGCATAGAGCCACTCCCACACCTGAATATCGACCAGGGAGACACCCATGATCTCGTAACTCGACCAAAAGTTGTCCAGTGCCAGGTAATACGCATCCTCCGGGTTGGGGTTCTTCAGTCCCAGCAGTTCCAGATCCCGTTTCTGGAAGAGGAACGCCACAGCCTCGGTGAAAGCGGTGTTGGGCACGCCGTTCAACATATAATAATCGACGTCGTTCATGGTGATGGTCTGTTCCACGTTGTGACCAAACTCATGCACGGCAATGTTGTAGCCTTTGTAATCCATGCCTCCCTCACCAATGCGGGTGCGAAGTCGGGCCACATCGTTGCGCATCTCGGCACCCCAGGCATGGCCGGCACCACGTGAATTATCCACAGTGATCAACGCGGTGATCTCTTTCGCCTTTTCCGGGTTCCATCCGAGCTTCATCAGGATATTGAGGAGATCATTCTCCAACGCCTGTGCATCGGGATATTTATTGGAGGTGACCGCAGTCAGCTCCTCTTCGGGTATCCCTCCGCCGGCACGAAAACCGTTATACCAGATATCAAAAGGCTCCAGTTCGCGACCCAGACGCGAAGAGATAAAGGCAGCTACCTCCTTCACCTGCGGGGAGGAAAGCAAGCCTTTGAAAAGTTCCTCCACATCCTTCTGCGGCACCTCCATGGTGCCATCAAAGGCGCGAGCAAGCTGCGTGGGATAATGGGGAGAATATGCATCGAGCATGCGCATTGCCTGAAAATTCTTCAGGAACACTTCGTAACGCCGTGTATCTTCAGGTGCAGCAGTGACTGTTTTTCCGTTTTCTGCCAGTTCATTGGTCTCCGGATTCCAGGTATGGCTGTCGTTGTTGATTACCTGGAGGGGAATGGACTGATCCACGATGCGCTGCATCACCTTGTAGATCATCCGCTGTTTCTCCAACCCCCGTGCAGGATCGGCGTAATTCGACTTCAACTCATCACGCAGGCCCCAGTGGGATATCAGTTTCATGTCGTCGGGGAAAAGTTGCTCCCCCTGCCCGTTGCGAAGCTTGCCCATAAAGATATTGTAATCGGAGATATAGGCATCGGCTTCGGTCACGGTTTGTGAGATATCCTGTTGTATTGCTGCCGGCACACGCGAGATGAAACGGTCGCCCATCCGGGCATAAGCCCACTCCCGGCGGCTCCATTTTTTACCTAACTCGGTCTTCTCTTCAAGCGAATAGAATGGAAAGTTGAGTGCCGTGAGAAATGCAATTTTATTGTCATAAAGATCGTCGGTAAGGTGTGCCGAAGCATTGTAACTGCCAAACATCATATCCACCGGCGTGATGTCCGGCCCCACAAGCTGCAAGGGTGCTTTCAGCGCCACATCCATCTTGTGATAATAGCCACTGATCGCTTCCAAATTTCGTTCCAGGGTGACAAAGAGCGTGGAAAGTGCTGTGGTGTCGGCGACGAAAGAGGCGTTGCAGAATTGGGTGAAATCATCTGCGGTGCCATCCTGCTCCTGCCAGAGTGCGGTCACCTGCTTTACTCCACGTTCAATACGAAATGCATGATCTTCTCCCAGCGAATCTTTCAACTGTGCGATCACTTCATTTACTCGCCGGTCGGGAATGAACGCTGCTGTTTGCATACTGTCTTTACGCTCTTGTTGGTTTACACATGCCGTCAGCAAGGTTATCACCAGGGTAACGGCTAAAAATAGATATCTCTTCATGCGACTGATTATTGAAATTGCAATTGATCATGTTTTACAGGCAACCAGACTGCCGGACAAATTTAGCAGTTTTTTCCGAATGTGCATCACCCTAAACAACAAACATTTTAAACTGCAGATACGTTACATTAATCCGGTGTACATTTGTACCGCCAGGATTATCAAAGACCAGGAATTTAATTCAAAAAATATCACGATGAAACAACTTATTTTAATATCTGTATTTTTTACCTTCTTCGTTCTCTCCGGAAAAACGACAGGCATTGAGAAAAAAAACAGAGAAATGCAAGCAAAGAACAACATGGAAATACAAAGTGGCATGGAAGAATTACCGGATATTGTTGCAGAAAATGCAAAGATTGAGAAAGTGGGTTCCGGCTATTCCTTCACCGAAGGACCGGCCGTAAACGCAGCGGGGATTGTTTATTTTACCGACCAGCCCAACGACCGCATTTACCGGTGGGATGAAAAGGAAGGCATCTCCCTCTGGTTGGAAGGAACCGAGCGCTCCAACGGCATGTTTTTTGATCCTAACGACCGGCTTGTAGCCTGTGCCGATGAACATAACCGGATCATCCTTTTCGAGAGTAGGGAAGAGCGTAAGGTGCTTTTTGAGGATTTTGAAGGCAGCCACCTGAACGGTCCCAACGATCTATGGATTGCTCCCGATGGGGGTATCTATTTTACCGACCCCTATTATCACAGAAACTACTGGCAGGAGGGACACACCGAGTCGCAGGATACTCGCGGGGTGTACTATCTTTCTCCGGAAAAAGAGAAAACCCGCGTTGTCAGTGATTACGTGCAACCCAACGGGCTGGTAGGCACTCCGGATGGAAAAACATTGTATGTGGCAGATATCAATGACCGCAAAATCTGGAAATATGATATCGAGGCCGATGGAACACTCTCGAACAAAACCTTTTTCGCACCGAAAGGATCGGATGGCATGACGATTGATGAACGGGGAAATGTTTACCTGACCATGATGGGTAAAGTATGGGTCTACTCTCCCGAAGGTGAATTAATCCATGAGATTGAGGTACCCGAGAGCCCGTCGAACCTCTGTTTTGGGGGTAAAGAGAAAAAGACGCTGTTCATCACTGCCCGCACATCGGTCTACACCCTTGCCATGAATGTAAAAGGAGTAGATTGAGCGCCCTGAGCCCAATTTTTCGCTATTTTTTTTGTAAGTTTGTCGAAAGACGCTAATTTGTAAATCATAAGAATATCGACATGAACGAAATCAACAATTATGTAGAAACCCACGAAAAACGTTTTCTGGAGGAACTTTTCGAACTCATCCGTATCCCATCCATCTCATCACTCCCGGCACACAAGCC
>DFYK01000024.1:5564-21427 GCA_002383605.1 Proteiniphilum sp. UBA4084
AGCACCCACCGTCATGGTATACGCCCATATGGATGTAATGCCGATAGATCCGGTTGAACTTTGGAACACAGACCCCTTTGAGCCGGAAGTGAAAGACGGGAAGATTTGGGCCCGCGGCGCGGATGACGACAAAGGACAATCGTTCATGCATGCCAAAGCTTTCGAATACCTGGTACAGTCGGAGAAACTGGAATGCAACGTAAAATTTCTGATTGAAGGCGAAGAGGAGATAGGCTCCCCCAGCCTGCCGGAGTTCTGTAAAAAGCACAAAGAGATGCTTCAGGCTGATATTATTCTGGTGTCTGACACCTCGATGATCGCACCCGACGTGCCATCCATTACGACCGGACTGCGTGGTCTGGCCTACTGGCAGGTGGAGGTAACCGGACCGAATGTCGACCTGCACTCCGGCTTGTTCGGTGGGGCAGTGGCAAACCCCATCAACATACTGTCGAAGATGATCGCGCAGACGACGGACGAGGGCGGAAGGATCCTGATCCCCGGTTTTTACGACGACGTGGTGGAGGTCTCCCAAAAAGAGCGGGAGTTGATGGCTAAAGCACCTTTTTCTCTGAAAGATTACAAGCAATCACTTAATATTGAGGAGGTCTCCGGGGAGAAAGGCTACACAACCAATGAACGTACAGGCATCAGGCCCACCTTCGACGTGTGCGGTATATGGGGTGGTTATACCGGTGAGGGTGCCAAGACGGTACTGCCATCGAAAGCCTATGCAAAGATCAGTACCCGGCTGGTTCCCAACCAGGATCACAAAAAGATTGAGAAAATCTTTATCGATTATTTTGAATCGATTGCTCCCAAATCGGTGAAATTGAAGGTGGAGTACCTCCACGGAGGCCCCTCCTATGTCTGTCCCATCGATCTTCCGGCCTACAAAGCTGCAGAAAAAGCCTATAAAGAGGTATATGGCAAGGAGCCAGTGCCCGTACGCTCGGGTGGCAGCATTCCCATTATCGCCACCTTCGAGGAGGTACTGGGCACCAAGTCGGTATTGATGGGCTTCGGGCTGGGCTCGGATGCCATTCACTCACCGAATGAAAATTTTCCGCTGGAACAGTTCTTCAATGGCATCCGGACTATCCCGCTCTTCTATAAGTATTTCGCCGAAGAGATGACAAAATAAATGAACCAGACAGGTTACCGGCTGTTTAAATAGTTGCAACGATACAATTAAAAACAGGAAAGCATGAGAACCTATACAACATTGTCCGAAGCGATCAACGATCTGGCTAAAAGGGGTTATACCGCCAACTTCAATATAGAGAGTGATTGCATCGTATGTGCTGAAAATATGATCCGGCTTCGTCCGGATGAGTTTCAGATCGACGAGATTTACCGATTTCAGGAGATGTCGGATCTCGACAACGAAAGCATCCTCTATGCCATTTCCTCGTCGCAAAACAATATGAAAGGATTGTTGGTAAATGCCTATGGCATCTATTCTGAAACAGCGACAACTGAGTTGGTTGAAAAACTTTCGGAACAGAAGTAAGAAACCTCCAGTAAATGGAATAATTTTTCCGAATCAGCAGATTTGGACGTAAGCCATGTAACGGGTATCCGATGTAACGGGAGTCAGCGGCTGGTATCCGGAAAGTATTTTCCCCTGTACTACTTTAAGTGGCAGCTCCCGTTGCATTTTCTCATGGAAAAGTTCTGTACATCCCGGTTTTTTAAAATAATCCACCACAAATTTACCCTCCGCGTCGGGGTCCATGTACCTATCATGGAAAATGCGAGCCACCACCCCCATATTCATCCGCATGTTGATCTCCACACAAGGCTGAATTCTGTATCCCTCATCCGTTACACATAGCATCATGTCCACGCCGGCGTAACCGGTATAAAAGGGGAAAAAGCGGGCAAGTTTTTGTACAAGGGATTCACGCAACCCCTGCAACAAGTCTGTCTGAAAATATCCCGATAGCCTTTCCACTATCTTCCGATCAGAGAGCAGTTCATTCCCGGCATAAGCACCCGAGGCAACGGAACGAAACAGGGAGTAACCGGCAAATTGCACCTTTCCCTTCTGCAGATAAAACTCCATGGCAAAATCCTGCACTTTGCGCAATGCTGGTTCAGCGACCACACCCCCCTGTTCACGGATCACCCTGCGACACCAATCTGTTTGCTTGTCGGTAATACTCCCCGATATCCAGATGAGTCCCTTTCCGCTCCCGGAAAGAGGCATTTTCAGCACTTTATCACCCGGCGTCGATTGCAAAAATTCAAGAAGTTCATCAAGTCGGGTAAAATAGTATGATTCCCCGCAAAAGTTACTTCCTTCCTCCTTCAACTCCCGCAACAATCGAACCGCGTTTTTACGATTGGCATACTCCTTCAGTAGCCCAAGCTCCTCCATCGTAGGAATTTGATGCTCATCGATACCCAATGACATTATCTTCTTTCTCAACATCGGGTTCCAGCCCCAGGGAATAACCTGTTCACCCTGGCGCAAGACAATCTCCTGAAAGGGAATCATTTCAGTTGTAATGGGAAACATGTTCTTCATGTCATCCAAAAACGACCGGTTCACCTCCCCCTCCGCGATCACTACATCTCCTCCGCCATACCATACAGGCAACAAAGCCAGATCCTCCGCCATTTTCATGGCTGAAGCAGGGGGAGTGTAGTTGGGTGCGAAGTTTGCCAGGGCCAGATCGTGCCAGGGATTGAAAAGGTACATCTATTTGTATTCTTTGATCTCAATCTCACCATTGAGGGCGAGGAGTGCATTTTCGGCCAGTGCACCCATTTCGTCCTGTCCCGGATACACGTATACCGGCGCAATGCGATATATTCTTTCAATGATCATGTTGCAGAACCACTTGCTGTTGGCTATGCCTCCGGTGATCAGGATGCCGTCAACCACACCTTTTAGCACAGTTGCCATCGCGCCAATCTCCTTTGCCACCTGGTAAGCCATCGCCTCCATCACCTGCTGGCATTTCTCATCACCTTCCTTCGCCTCCCGCTCCGCCACGTAAGCATCGCTAGTACCCAGGTAGGCCATCATACCTCCTTTGCCGACGATCATTTCTGACATCTTCTCATAACTGTAAAGTCCACTAAAGGCAATTTTCAGCAATTGTCCCACTGGCAGTGATCCCGAGCGCTCCGGAGAAAAAGGGCCGTCGCCATCCAGTCCCTGATTCACATCGATTACTTTTCCTTTTTGATGGGCGCCCACGGTGATGCCGCCGCCCAGATGCACCACAATAAGATTGAGATCCTCATATTTTTTCATGATCGACTTGGCGTGTGAGCGGGCAATTGCCTTTTGATTCAAGGCATGAAAAATGGACCTTCTCTCAAAGAGCGGATGACCGGAATATCTTGCCAGCGGCTGCAATTCATCCACCACCACCGGGTCGGCAATAAAAGCTTCGGCCGAGGGCAGCATCTTTGCAATGTCGTGTGCGATCAGTGCTCCCAGATTGCTGGCATGCTCACCCCGTTTGCATTCCAGAAGATCTTTCAGCATTGTTTCATTCACCCGGTAAACACCCGATGCGATCGGCTTTACCAGTCCGCCACGACCGATCACCGCATCGATGGTTTCCACAGGGACGTCGGCACTTTTCAGCTCCTCATAGATGATATTCTTGCGATATTCGTACTGATCGGTAATCTTCTCAAATTTTCGCAACAGTTCGGGTGCATGCTTGATGGTCTTCAGAAAGATCACCTTCTCCTGCTGGTAGATTGCGATTTTAGTCGATGTGGATCCGGGGTTAATCACCAGAATGCGTGTGTTTGTTCCCATATATTTTTATTTTTTTGATTCCTGTTAATAACTTCAGGCGAAGAAAGCGCGGTCATACCCTACCTGAGACAAGTTGCCAGGGCGATGGAAAAGAGTTTACTCCGTTCGTCGTCCGACCGGGAGGTAAGCACGACGGGCACCGCAGCGCCCATCACCACTGCTGCGGCTGTTGCTCCTCCCAGGAAGTTGAGTGCTTTGTAGAACATGTTTCCTGCTTCGATATCGGGTGCCAGGATGATGTCACAGTCACCGGCCACTTCACTCACGATACCTTTGTTCCTTGCTGCAGCTGCATTCACTGCTATATCGATCGCAAAGGGGCCGTCTATGATACACCCTTCTATCACTCCTTTCAGGTTCATTTGTTTCAATTGGGCAGCGTGCAACGTGGCCTCCATCTTCAGATTCACTTTCTCCACAGCAGCAGCCACGGCCACTTTGGGGTTTTCTATACCCAAAAAATGACAAGCACGGACTGCATTTTTGATGATTTGTACCTTCTCCTCCAGACCTGGAGCGATGTTCATCGCCACATCGGTCACACAGAACAGTTTGTGGTAGTAGGGCGATTGAAAGAATGCCACATGACTCAATAATTGCGCTGTGCGCAGCCCCTCCTCCCTGTCGAGCACCGCCTTCAGCAGATCACCTGTCGCCACGCGACCTTTCATCAGGATATCGGCCTCCCCTGCCCTTATCTTAGACACAGCAATCCGGGCGGAGGCTGCCGCATCACCGTCGTGATCCACAATCTCAATCCCCTCCAGACTAAAACCGATGATCTGTGCAATTTTCTCAATTTCAGACCTGTGCCCAACCAGCAGGGGACGCACAATTCCCTGCAGCGTAGCCGCCTGAATTGCCTCCAGCACATGCCGGTCTTCCGCGGCAGCAATCGCCACGGTACACCTCGGTCTGTTCCTGGCTCGCTCAATCAGTTCATGTAAATCACGGATCATCTTATCTGTTATTTTGAAACTTTTTCCTTACAAAAGAACAAAAAATATTGCAGATTACGACAATTTAAAGGCAACATTTTGACATAAAGTCTTAAGTTTGCATATTGAAAAAAGCACCTACCGGAATAAACCGATAAGTGCCTGATTATATGTGAGCGGCAAACGAGACTCGAACTCGCGACCCTCAGCTTGGGAAGCTAATGCTCTACCGACTGAGCTATTGCCGCAAAAAACATATGCAAAAGTAGAAATTTTTTGCTTAAATGTATCTCTCCGGTGTGTATTTTTCTTTGGAAAGGTTTATTTTGTCATATAGAAAGAGGATATATTCAATTTGTCATCATCATTGAGAAATATCCGCAATATTTATTGGATTTTTCGTCTTTTTGATATATTTTTGGGGTATAATCCAATACTAAAAAACCAGTGTATGAACATAAAGGAATACCCCGCCGAACCTTTCCGGATCAAGTCGATTGAAACCGTTAAAATGATATCTCGTGAAGAGCGTGAGAGAGTCATCAAAGAAGCCGGATACAACACGTTCCTCATCAACTCTGAAGATGTATATATTGACCTGCTAACCGACAGTGGCACCAATGCGATGAGCGACAAACAGTGGGCAGCCATGATGCTGGGAGATGAAGCGTATGCCGGAAGCACAAACTTTAAACATCTCGAAGAAACCGTGAAGAAGTACTTCGGTTTTAAGCACATTGTACCCACACATCAGGGACGGGGTGCAGAAAACATTCTTTCGCAGATTGCCATCAGACCGGGTCAGTTTATACCGGGAAACATGTATTTTACTACCACCCGGTATCATCAGGAGCGCAATGGGGGAACTTTCGTGGACATCATCCGCGACGAAGCGCACAATGCCACGCTCAACATTCCGTTCAAGGGAGATATCGATCTAAAGAAACTGCAGCAGGTGATTGATGAAAAGGGTTCGGAAAATATTGCCTACGTTTGTCTTGCTGTTACCGTGAATCTGGCAGGGGGACAGCCCGTATCGATGAAAAACATGCGTGCAGTGAGCGAGATAACCCGCAAGTATGGGATAAAAGTATTTTATGATGCCACACGCTGCGTTGAAAATGCCTATTTCATCAAGGAACAGGAAGAGGGTTATGCTGATAAAACCATCCAGGAGATTGTTCATGAGATGTTCAGCTATGCCGATGGCTGCACCATGAGTGGCAAGAAGGATTGTATTGTCAACATCGGTGGGTTTCTCTGCATGAACGATGATACGCTTTTTGAGAAGGCAAAGGAGCTGGTCGTTGTGTATGAAGGCATGCCTTCATATGGCGGCATGGCAGGTAGGGATATGGAGGCGATGGCAGTCGGGTTGAGAGAGTCGATGCAATTTGAATATATCGAGCATCGTGTGAAGCAAGTTCGTTATCTGGGTGATCAGTTGATGGCTGCAGGTATTCCTATCGTGGAACCGGTGGGAGGACATGCCGTATTCATTGATGCACGCAGGTTTTGTCCTCACCTCACCCAGAATGAATTCCCGGCACAAAGCCTCGCTGCGAGCCTCTATGTGGAGTCGGGAGTCCGAAGTATGGAACGGGGAATCATTTCGGCAGGACGTGATAAAGAGACAGGCGAAAACAATCATCCGAAACTGGAGACGGTGCGATTGACCATCCCCCGCCGGGTGTATACATATCGTCACATGGATGTGGTGGCCGATGCCGTGATCAGGCTGTATGAATACAGGGAGCGTATACGGGGGCTGCAGTTTGTGTATGAGCCCAAACAGTTACGCTTCTTTACAGCCCGGTTTGAGAAAATCAACAAAAATGTGGATGTCAACGAAAAAGAAAAATAAGGCTGTTCGGTTAATAGAAAAAAAATATTTATCTTTGCAGCCACAAATTAATCGGGATGTAGCACAGTTGGCTAGCGCGCCACGTTCGGGACGTGGAGGTCGGGTGTTCGAGTCACCTCATCCCGACAAAAAAGGCTGGAAACCCAGCCTTTTTTTTATTTATCAGCACCATCCTTTACGATCGGTATCTCCCGCTTCACACTCTGACTCAGTGAGATCATGGTCTCGGTAGCTACCACTCCCGGTATCTCCTGGATGCGATTATTCAGCAGGTCCATCAGATGTTCGTTGTCGCGTGCAAAGAGCTTGATCAACAACGTATAGGGACCGGTGGTAAAATGACACTCCGTAACTTCGGGGATCTTATCGAACTCGGGAATTACATTTTTGTACATAGAGCCTTTCTCCAGTTTTACACCGATATAAGCACTGGATGCATAGCCAAGCACCTTGGGGTTTACATGATACCCGGAGCCTGTGATCACGTCGTTTTCGATCATTCGCTGCACACGCTGATGAATGGCGGCACGTGAGACCCCACACTGTTCGGCTACATCCCTGAAAGGGATACGGGCATTTTGTGAAATAATCTCCAGAATCTGTCTGTCCAGTTTGTCAATTTTCTCCATGGAATATTCTCTTTATAATTGTTACAAAAGTAATAAAAATCCACCATATTATGACAATTTGGAACAATTATTTTAGCAATAATCAATTTTTAGGTTAGATTTGTATCTAAAACGGCCATCATTCTGTCGTTTTGATATAATTCTGCCACAAAGAATCGGCCAGCATCCAATCAAAGGGGGTGGTAATTTTAAAGTTGCTCTCCTCCCCTTTGATCAAGAGAATGCGCACTCCGCTCTTTTCAGCCAGGGAGGCATCGTCGGTAAACGCCGGATCGAAAGCGGTTTCATAAGCACTCTTTAATCGTGTTGCCGGAAATACTTGCGGAGTCTGAACCAACCTCAGCAATTGTCGGTCGAGGATCTGGCTACCATTCTCTGTAAGCAGGCGCACACTATTTGCTTCTTCTACCACCGGGATCACCCCGCAATCGTGCAGCCCTGCAGCTTCAAAACATCGCGCAATCAGGTCAGTTCCGACAAAAGGGCGGGCTGCATCATGCACTCCCACAATCTCCTCATCAGCGATCTCCACCAAACCGTTTTTTACGGAGTGAAACCGGGTTTCACCGCCCGCAACCACTCTATGAGGCACAATGAAATCATGAAGCCTGCACAACTCTTCCCACAGCAATTGAAATTCATCCGGCAACACCACCACGATTTTCATTTGTGGATTGTAATGATGAAATGCCAGAATGGTATGCATCAACATGGGTATACCACCTATCGGTTGAAACTGTTTTGGCAGATCACCCCCTGCACGCAGTCCTTTACCGCCTGCCACAATGATCGTACTCTCTTTTCGTTGGGAACTCATACGATGTCGTCAAGTATTTTCTGAAGTTCTTTCTCGGTCTTGGTCAGCTTCTCTTTACAAAAAGCAATCAATTGTGAAGCTCTTTTCACCTTTTCGGTCAGGAGATCTACATCCATTTCGCCAGACTCAATAGCCAACACTATGGTTTCCAATTCTTTTTTTGCCGAGTTATAGGTTAATTTTTCCATCTTTCATTCATTTCATTTTATCCACTAAAATTCAGGATTGCTTTTTCTCCTGTGAATTATCTGACGTGCGCAACCCAGTAATCCGGGAAACAGAGATGCCATCCCTGAAGCGGGTTTCAATGGTATCATCCACCCCGAGATCCTGCATGGAGGTGACAATTTTTCCATCCTTCAGGGTGAGCGTATATCCGCGTCGAAGCACATTCTGAGGGGAGACCATCTGAACAAATTGCTCTCTTTTTTCTATTAAATGGCTTTGCTGCAACAGATGTTGTTTCAACGCATGCCCCATCGTCGCAGTAACCTGCTGTGTTCCTGCTGTCTCCTTTTGAAGTAAACGCATCGACTGGTGTACCACCTCTTTCGACAATGAAAACAGAAGATTCTGTTCCTTCATGGCAATTGCCTCACTCGCCGATACCATTCTATCCTGCAACCCGATGAGATCAGAGAAAGTTTTCCATCCATCATTGATAAAAAACTCGGCCACGGCAGTAGGCGTCTTGGCGCGTGTATGCGCCACCATATCGAGCACGGTGACATCCCGTTCATGTCCGATCCCGCTTACCACCGGCAGTGGGAACTGAGCTACGTGGACAGCCACACCGTAAGAATCAAAGCAACTCAAATCGGATGTGGCCCCTCCTCCGCGGATGATGGCCACCGCATCGAACAGTTCTTTGTAGTGAAAGATCTTCTCCAGCGCAGCAATGACCGATCCTTCGCTCCTGTCACCCTGCATAATAGCAGGAAACAGTTTCGTATAAAAAACAAGTCGGGCCTGATTCTTTAGCAGCTGATCGCGAAAATCCTCATAGCCTGCAGCAGTAGGCGAGGAGATCACGGCAATGCGGTTTGCCGGTTCCGGCAGCGTGAGCTCTTTGTTGAGTGTGAGTACACCTTCCTCCTCCAGTTGTTTCAGCACCAGCTGCCGCTGGCGGGCAATTTCACCCAATGTGAATGAAGGATCAATATCAGTTACGGAAAGAGAGTAACCGTAAAGCTCGTGAAAGTCTACCGATACCCGGACAAGGACATTGATTCCCGATGTAAAAGGCTGACCTGTCTCCTGCTCAAAATAGACCGAGAGCATCTGAAAGACACCCGACCAGATTACGCCCCTGGCTTTCGCAACAATGGCCTGTCTGGCTGGATCTTTCTCGATAAACTCAAGATAACAATGTCCGTTTCTGTTGGGGCGCACGTCGCTGGTCTCTGCCCGAATCCAATAGGTGTCGGGCAAGTGATCGCGAATGGCATCACGTACCCTGTAATTGAGTTCAGTCAATGAAAGCGATTTATCAAACATAGTTCCCTGTACTTACAAACAAAAATAGCACAAATTCACCGATAACCCACACCTACTTATTTTTTCTTATCAAAACTTTTTGTCATCTGCTGCACATCCTGCAGTTTAAAATCCCCGAGGAACTGCATGATCACACTTTCATCATCATTGCCATCTACCACCATAATCAGCTCCTCTATATTTTCCGGCTTTCCTTTCATGAAAAAGTTAACAAGCTCACCATCCTCCGATTTTACACGCATCAGCAGCTCATAGTTCTGTTCCTTGATGCGACTGTTGGCCACAGTCATCATCTCCTGTGCTATTTTTTTATTTTCGGATGTTAGGATGAGTATTGAGCTGAGCTTATCGATGAAATTGGTTACATCTACCCCGCTGAATTGTGTTTTGGATTCTTTGGGTAGCAACGACATCATGTTCTTCGAAATGTAGACACATGTAACGCCATCCATATCCGTAAATTTCTCAAACGGATTCTTTTGCGCAAATAACAATGTTGCAGCGAAAGTAAGTGCAAGAGTAAAAATTATTTTCTTCATTATCCTGTTTTTTTAATTTGTTATTTATTCTGTGATGTGTGATTTACCGCTGTGTTGGAAGCTTTCTCATTGAGCAGCTGATCAATTATTTTCAGCGTTTTATCGACCTGTTCATCGGCTTTTTCCATTGCGCTGGTTCCCTGCGAGAAATTGTGTGAAAACAGTTGCAATGCCTCCACAACTGCTTCCTGGGATTCCTGCGGTGTGTCGAATGTCTCTTTCAGCCCTGATTGGCTCCCGGCGCTTTGGTATTGGTACCAAAAACCGATACCAATGATAAGCAAGACCGACGCTGCGATGCCAATGATCCGTTTTCTAAATTCGATTTTACTGCGATCCGCAGCACGCTTTTTCTCTTGCGTCTCATGCATCTCCCACATATCGATCATGGAAGCCAATTTTTGTTCCAGTTCAGAGGGAACCGATATTCTAGCAGAAGAAAGGGCTTGAATAACATTTCGGCCTGCATCACTCCGCAGGGGGTCAGACTCCTGTGTTAAATAGTTAAGCAGCAGTTCTTCTTCCTTGCTGTTGGTTTCTCCCTTGTAGAACCGGTCGATCAATATCTCTACTTTATTTTGCATATATATTTTCAAATTTTTCTTTTATTGTTCTCCTTGCTCTCGACAAAAGCTGACGCACATTGGTTTGCGTGAGTTGCATTGCTTCTGCAACCTGCGGAATGGGAAGGTCGCTGAAATGTCGCAGGCGCACGGCCATTTGCTGTGCTTGGGGGAGCGTAGCAAGCAGGTCTTCCACATTCCCAAGCATCTCATTCTGTTCTATGCTGTTGTATGCTGATTCTTCTTCACACAAATCATACAGAGATGAAGTCTGGATAGTTTGCCAGTTCAATTTGCGCCTGTACCTGTCTAAAGCCATGTTTCTTGTAATAGAGATGATGTAAGCTTCATCATGCTGCACTGTGGCCAGTGTCTCCCGTATCTTCCACAATTTTTCATAGACCTCCTGCACAATATCTTCTGCCTCTTGCCTGTCGCACGTGATGGCAAATGAAATCCTGTAAATTAGTCCGTTAAACGGAAGAAACCGGCTTTTGAATTCATTTCCCTCCATTACCCAGGTTTTCAATATCCGATGGTTTTATCTTACCTTTTAACAGTACGAGCTCTGGAGTGTCTCCCATGGTGATGATCACCATCTCACGAATCATGTTGTCCTGAAACTTTAAAAAGATGCGTACTTTCTCATCCGGTTCATTGCTGCTCACAAAAAGTTCATATTGTTTATCCCTGAAGCTGAGAGCACGTTCGTTAAAACGATCTTTCACCTCCTTTGTGCATTCGTCGAGCGACAAGACACGGATACCCGATATCTTACTGTCTGAATGTTTTTCGAGAAAAGGTTTTCCCATCATCATCGCCAATCCGTTCAGATTCACAGTTGAAGCGTTCGATTCCCGGGCAAACTCCTTGTAAAGGGCATTCAGCGATGTCTGAGCGGATAGGGTTGCGACAAGCAGACCGCAGGCAAAAACCATTAAAATTCTTTTTTTCATACGATGACAGATAATTGCATTACAAATAAGTCTTTATTATGAAGACGAACCTGTCTCGGTTTTGTGACAAAATACTGCAGAAAATTACATTGAAAACCGCAATACTTTTTGCTGGTAGGGAGATTTAAAAAGAAGATGGACAAACTTGTTGGTTTTTCTGAAAGAGACTGGAACCGTAATCTGCAATGATTCTTTTTCAAAGGTATGAGCCGAGATCAACTGACCTGATTCGTCGAGTAACCGCATCTCGTATGCATCGAAGGAGAAACCCGGTTGGTTTAACGAAATCAGGAAATGGTTTTTTGAAGGACGGGTAACAGAAAAATATTGCTCTGCAACGAAATCCTGTTCCACATGTAGACTGCCGAGCACCTCACCATAAGCTTTTTGAAAATCGGGAATCCCGTTTCCATAGACAGAATCGGGCACCAAATACCTGTCAGATGATTTTTTGATGATTTTTATCAATTCTCCACGATGCAGTTCCGGGTTTACCGACCAGAGCGACGCAATCAGTCCTGCCAGAAATGGAGATGAGAGTGATGTGCCGTTGGTGAAGCCGATCTGTCCCTCCTGACCGATGGTGACAGTTCCTTTTCCCACCGACACCAGATCGGGCTTTATGCGGCCATCCTCCATGTGTCCACGCGAACTGAAGGAGGCGATGAGGCTGTCGGTACCCACTGCACCAATAGCCAATACATTTCTGGCATCACTGGGTGGTGTGACGTTCTGCCAGGGTTTGTTCCCTTCATTTCCAGCGCTGACCACCACAATCATTCCTTTATCAAAGGCCATGTCTGCAGCCAGTGACATCAGAGACACATCACCGGTAAGATCCGAAAAAGTATAGTTCAGTTGCTTATCATCGAAATGACTATATCCCAGCGAAGTGTTGATCAGATCAAGTCCAAGACTGTCGGCATACTCAATAGCCCGCACCCAGTAATCTTCCTCCACGGGAAACTCGCTTCGCACATCTTCGGAACGCAACAACCAGTATGTTGCTTCTGGTGCCGAACCCATCATCAATCCGGGTTGTGAAACTGCCATTGTCGACAACACCTTGGTACCATGATCACTCGTTGCAAACAGGTCACCCACAGGCACAAAGTCCCTGAACCCCCGCACATCGGCTGTTTCGAACCAGGGAATCACATCGTAATTGGTGAATCCCGCATCAATCACCCCCACTTCGATCCCTTTCCCCCGGAATCCGGCCAGCATGAGTTTTTTCGCACCATGAACCGCAAACTGATCATGCGTAAGCCCAAAAGGATGATCGGATGAAGCAGATTGGGAACAATCATTCTTTTCCAACCGTGGACGCATCTGCTCGCTGCTTTGCCAATCTTTTCCACGCCATACATATTTCACCGTATCCACAAAAGGGAGCGACATGACCTCGTTTATTGCCAGGCTGTCAGCAACCTGTACTGTCATGGTCCGAAACCATTTGCTGTATGAAACCACTTCACCACCAGCCTTCTCTATTAATTTGAAATAATCCTGCGAAATGGGAAAGTCGGTTTCATCGATGACCACATGCTGGCGTTGCTTTCTTTCGATCGCCTTTTTGGTAAGAAAACGGTTGGGTTCATCAAGGGAATATGCAGTTACACCCTTGTCCTTCAGATAAACACGAAACTTGTAATGGAGCGATTGTGAAGACAAATGCCCGAAAGAATGCAGTGAAAACAACAATGAAATAAGTATGAATAAATTCCGCATAAAAAAGATGTTGCTGCCTCCGGTTAATCTTTCCCGGTGAACCGTCCTCTTATCTGTTGCTTTCTCTTGAGTAAAAAAAACAACGCCACCACCAGCAGGACACTGATACCTGTTACGGCAAAATATTCACTCCAGTTACCCGATTCTTTATATCGGGGGTAACTGATATAAGCCATGATAGCCAAATAAATAAGCAACACAGCCGGAAAAAGAAAATGTTTTTTTATTTTTCGACTCATACGGTTCATTTAGAAGTCTCATTATTTACTCCCGACATGCATTGGGCAAAATGTTTGATTTTATCTTTTGAGAGTGCTACCTCCAGATCTTCTTTCTCGATCATCTGCGTGGTTACAATACGCTCCAAAATAGTTAATTTCAATTCATTTACCTCACCTCCAAAATAATCACGCACAACAGCACGACGGGCTAATTCATCCGGGAATGCATCATCGAGCTGCTTTTGTGCTTCCTCTCCTGTATGAAGGCAATTGATGAAAAGTCCAAGCCGTTTATCAGCAAGTTCATCCAGATGTTCCTCACAAAAAAAGGCTACTTCCTCCTGTATTTTCCCCGAATGAATGGAACCGCCCACGATCACGGAATCATATTTGGTCAGATCCGGCACCATTTCCCTTTCGTTCAGATTGCAGATGTCCACTTTGCCATCAATCTGTTTGAACAGTTCACGGGCACATTTGTCCACAGTTCCGTGATTTGACGCGAAAATGATGAGCGTATTGTCCATAGATGTCAATTCATTTTTTCCAGAATGGTCAAAAGATATTCATAGGATTTTCCCACGCTATCAATCTTTACTGCCTCATCGGGTGAGTGAGCACCGGTAATGGTGGGACCAAAGGAGACAATATCGAGTTTCTGTGTTACGTTCGACTGGATGATACCGCACTCCAGGCCGGCATGGATAACCATCACTTTGGGCCTTTGATCATATTTCTCCAGGTAAATCCTTTCCATCAGCCGCAACAATTCGGAATTGACATTGGGTTGCCAGCCGGGGTAATCCCCATCAAATTCCACCTTCGCACCAGCCAATAGAAAGAGGCTCTCTACTGAGGAGCAGACCCAGTTTTTGCGACTCTCCGAGGAGCTGCGAACCAACAGTTTCACCTCAATGCTCTCTTCTGACGTTTGTATCATGGCCAGGTTCAGAGAGCTTTCCACCACACCCGGAAAATCGGCCAGATAACTGATCACGCCATTGGGGCAGCCTTCGACGGCATTGATCAGATCGTCCTGAATTTCTTCGGGCAGGATTGTTTTCGGAAGATCGGTTCGTTCTGCCTTAAACGAAATACCATCTTCGATCCCGGAAAAATCCTCCCGGAACAGCGCTTCATATTCTCCCACCAGATCGATCAGATCATCGGAAAGTTGTTCGGGTATGGTCAGCACGACAAATGACTCACGTGGGATCGCATTCCGGAGTGATCCTCCCTGAATGCTTGCGATGCGGCCTTCATAGTTTCTGACCACATCCTTCAGGAAGCGGTTCATCAGCTTGTTTGCGTTGGCACGTCCCAAATTGATCTGAACCCCGGAATGGCCGCCTTTCAAACCTTTCAGACTAACCTTAAAAGCAATATCATCTTTCTCTATGTTTCTGTCGGCTTGAAAGCGGAAAGAAATATTTACGTCCTTACCTCCTGCACAACCGATGCATAATTCACCATCTTCCTCAGTATCCAGATTAAGCATCAGCGAACCTTCCAGCATGTTTCCATCAAGTCCGTTAGCACCATCCATTCCCACCTCTTCATCCACGGTAAAGAGAGCCTCAATGGCGGGGTGCTTCAGTGAAGGGTCTTCGAGTACCGCCATCATCATGGCGCACCCGATGCCGTTATCTGCGCCCAGTGTCGTAGCATGTGCCTTTACCCATTCCCCGTCGATCATCGTTTCAATGGGATCTGACGTAAAATCATGGGGCACTCCGCTGTTTTTTTGTGGAACCATATCAAGGTGTGATTGCAATATCACCGTTTTGGCCATTTCATATCCTTTTGTGGCCGGCTTTCTGATCAATACATTCCCCGCATTGTCCTGTTTTGTTTCCAGATTAAACAATTTGCCAAAATCCATGATGAACCGGGTCACCTGATCCATCTGGCCTGTGGGACGAGGAATTTGTGTGAGAGAATAAAAATGTTTCCACACATTTTGCGGGTTTAAACCGAGTATTTCTGCTGTAGCCATAATGTAATACTAATTAAATGATTTTTCCAGAACTGTTTCCTGATTATCTCTTTTCACATAAGGCATGGAGATTACGCCGAAAAGTCCGTAGAGAATTTGCCAGACCGATTGAATGGTAAAAACTGCACCAGCAAAAGCAAGCGCCTGACTTTCAGCTACGCCAAGTATCAAAAGTGATGAGATCACCACAAAATGCCAGGGACCTATTCCGCCCTGCACCGGCACGGAAATTCCGATGTTGGTCATCGCAAACACAATCAATCCGGCGAGCGGTCCAAGATCTTTGGTGAAATCGAACGCAAAAAAGCAAATGTAAAAATACAAA
>DFYK01000003.1 GCA_002383605.1 Proteiniphilum sp. UBA4084
ATCAAAAACTTGAATACATGTTGTTTCAGTGTTTCGTCATAAATATTCAGGCAATGTATGCCATCTTTATGATCCAAATCAGACGAATTTGGATGTTCTGAATAATCCCAACCGTACAGTTTCATATAATTATGAATCTGGGTATAGTCCTTGCCGGTCAATGAAGAAGAACCTTGCATGGAACTTTGTAATGTATATCCAAGAGCTATCGGATCATCAGATGCAGGGTCTTTCTTTTCTATATCCACAACCTTCCTGCTACAGGAAA
Source organism: Proteiniphilum sp. UBA4084 (assembly GCA_002383605.1). Classification (GTDB taxonomy): domain Bacteria; phylum Bacteroidota; class Bacteroidia; order Bacteroidales; family Dysgonomonadaceae; genus Proteiniphilum. The sequence goes on from DFYK01000003.1 coordinate 269, forward strand.
AGAGGAGAGAGGGGATGAAAGAAAGAATCAGAAAAAAGTTTAAATAATAATACTTACTCATTTTTTCTTCGTGGTAATCACAATTGCCCCATTTGATCCCTTTATTCCATACATCGCACCATCGCTCTGTACTTCCAGTTGCTCAATATTGTTTATATTAACAGAGCGATCTGCGTCATAGCTGCTTCTGTATTCAACTCCGTCGATGATAAAGAGCGGTTCATTGTTCAGATCAAAGGAGCTTCCTCCACGAATGGTTACGAGGGTATTGCCATTGACATCGGAGACCGTTACTCCCGGAAGATTTCCTCTCAAAAGATCATACAGTGAGTTGGCGCCACTCTGTTCAATTTGTCTGCGGGTAAGAATATTCGGATTGAATGCCATTAATGTTTTGTTTGAATAAGGAATTGTGAATTCCTTTGAATTGTCATTCAAAATGAACTCGTTCTTTTTCAATGTAATTATTAGAGAATCCCCTTTTTCGAACAGTGGTATCACGGCATCCTGCTTTTTTGAAACCGAGATGATCAGTGTATCTTTTTCATTCAGTCCCTGTAATATAAATTCACCTTGTTTGTCTGTTTTTACTCCGTCCAGTGAATTTTTTACCCATACATTCATCCGGCTTACAGGTTTTCCTTTTTCCGATAAAATAACACATCTCATCGCATCTTGTCCTGTGAGGATTGAAGAACAGAGCAGCAATCCTATCAATAATACCTGTGTTTTCATCTGCTTGAATTTAATTACGTTTAATTTAAATCGGGAAAGATCCCCATGATCAGATGCACATCATGATATGCAACCGGATCATGGGAATGCTACATTTTCACAGCTCAAAGCTGGTCGTCGCTTTTTTTGAATAATATCCTATTTCAATAACTCTGTGGTGGATGCGTACGCATCATCGAAATAGAGCATCGGTCTGTTGGCTCCTTTATCTCCATTCGGAAAAATAACCCGCCAGTTGTCGATTAAAATACCTCCCTGCATCTGATTCAATGTGCGAAGCTCACTGATTACAGGTGTTGTAAGAACCTCTTCTCCTTCCATAAAGACATGGAGGTGGTAATTCTCATCAATAGCCATTCCCACCTTTTTGTAATTTTTATTGGTGAAGGTCGACATCTTGCTGATCGTGTAATAGTAGTCGTTTGTAGTGGTCAGACCCAAAGTATTCCTTGTCTGAATTGAAACCCTCGAATTATAGGTAGTAGAGCCATCAGGCGAAGTACCGCCTACAGGGACGACCGGAAATCCGGGGGTAACATTCGTAGGATACCAGGAAAATGAGATCCGATTTACAAACCCGGTTTCCGATGCGGGATCTTTCAAGCAATTCAGTTGATATTCCAGCATTGTATTTCCGGTCTTATTACCCACTTTGATTGTTTCAAGCGTAGGGGCATTCGACTCAAATCCAATTTTTGCCCGGATGGAAAAAGGGGTAGCAAGTTCGGGGTCCCCAAATGAACGATTCAGATACCGGTTTACTTCGCTTGAAGAGTTCACGTTGGCCCGTAGCCAGCCGTTTGTTTGTCCGTTCACTGTTTCTGTCCTTAACGACAATGTCGTGCTCGATTGACCCGAGAACGCATAGGGTGATTTCTCAAACTTTTCGAAAAAATAACTGGACACAAACATCTTTTTTTCTCTGACATCCGTTTTGTCTCCTACAGTTACCTTGCAACGTATGGTATAAGTTCCCGGAATATTTGGCGCTTTCCAGGTCATCTCATCCAAACCCTGTGGTTGGGTAAGCGTACCTCCGTCGGCGCTCCACTCATAGTCTGTGTGCCACAGATCGCTTGAGTTTACATTCATCCAGATTTTCACTTTCTGATTGCAAAAGAATTCATTCCCGTCGGAACTCAACGAGTCGATTTCTATAAAGCTTTCGTCAGAACAGCCAGTCAGCCAGAAAATAAAAAGCAGGCTAATTATAAATTTATCTATTCGTTTCATATTGATATTTGTTTTTATTTATCTGAATAAATCCGAAGTAGGCCTGTCTAACCAGGATTCCACCACATGAATATATGCACCTTCATCTGATAAAAGATTGGAGGTACGCGGTCGAATGTTTGTTTTGTAATGACCGTTAAAATTATTAAAAGTAATATTGGGATTACGGTCTTTGTACAAATACATGTTTACTTTTGCTGTGTCCGCAGTTGCATAAGTGTCATACCATGTAGGTTCTGCCGGCAAGTTGCTCCATGTATACTTTCCCTTGACGATATGGTAAAGCAAGAATTCCTTTACCTGTTCTTTGGGGTAAGAACTCATGGAACTTGGGGCAACAGACAGGGAATCTCCATTTTCAATAAAGAGCAGTTTATGTGTCTGAAAATAACTCAGGTCCGATTCTGTCTCCGAGTTAAAAGCCTTGTTCGTGGGGAGGATATAGGTTGCATTTGCTTCTGAATAAAGACTGGTTGCATCGGCATATTCAATGGCCTCCTGCAAAAGACTGAACAGGTCGGGCCTGGATTTGATAAAGTCTAACGTCTTTAAGTTGACATGATTATCGGGCACCCCGATTTCATAATCATATTCATAAGGCTGCTGGAGTTCCAGTCCGAAGATCTCGCAACTCTCCATGATGAATGGTATCAATAATACCATCAATGCTATTTTTAAATTTTTTATCTTCAACATATCTGTAAATTTTTAAAAATCAACTATCCTTCAGAATAGGGAGGATTTTGGTCGCCTTTTAATGCTGTATTTGATTCAAATTCGCGATAATAGATGGGCATGTATTTTTTACCCTCTTCCGCCTGTGTAAAACCGGTTACCTGAACTCCTGCCGCTTCCTGCCTTGCTTTGATCACGGGGTCCATCACTTCAAGCAGATGATCTGTCCGCATCAGATCGAACCAGCGTTTCCCTTCGGCAATAAACTCCAGTTGCCGCTCTTGCAGGATTAACATTTCCACTGCTGTTTGATCGGCGATATTGACTTCCAGTTTTGAATCGGCCGTATAACCAACCCTGTTTCGTATTTGATTCACGATATTTAAAGCTTCGGTTGGCTTACCTGTCTTGTTCAACGCTTCTGCGCGTAACAAAAGAATGTCTGCAAGACGATAGATTGGAATTTGAAGTTCGGCATTCGACGACGATAAAATGGCCCAATATGATTTATATACTCCGTTTTTGGAATCAAATTCCCTTTCGGGATCAATGATACTGTATTTGGTACATTTTTCAATTCCGGAGGTGGTCCAGTTCGCATAAGTCAAAGGCAAACGTTGGCCGTTATAATATAATTTCACTGTATCCACATTGTTCCAGAATCGTGCATCTTTTCCATTACCTGATCTTAACCTGTCAACAAATTCTTCGAAAATTGGCTGAGACATTTTATAGCCATTGTTGGTATTGTTTGCTCCTACCCGCTGCGCCCATCCGTGTGCACCATCAGCTTCGTAGCTCCATGCCAGATTGAGAATCGATTCTTTGGAAGAGGCCGGTTTTGTGAAAATCTCTTTCCACTCGATTTCATTTTTTACCAGTGAAAAATTGGAATTCCCGATAAAGTAATCGGAAGCTGTCAACGCTGCTTCATACTCTTTAAACCACATATGTACATCTGTTTTCAGTGCATAGGCTGCTGCCCGGTTAAAGTAGAATTTATCGGAAACATCAGTACCAAGTGCTGTTAATGCCAAATCAATATCTTTCAGGATTTGTGTTTTTACTTCTTCAATAGAATTCCGGGGTACTGAAATCTGGGTTAGATCACCTTCCCATGGTTCAATAATTAATGGAACTCTTCCCCACACTCTGATTCCGTAAAAATACATCAATGCTCTGATGCCATATGCTTGCCCCATATAGGGATTGGTTTCCGATTCCAGCACCTGTGGTATTGTCGGATAGCGTTTAATGGCAATATTGCATAGATTGATTGTAGTATAAAGATCTTGCCAGCTTGTTTCGCCCATGGTCGATTCCATGGCATTCATATAAACTTTCGCACTTTCGTATCCCGTGGTGTGATAATTATCAGAACGAAGATCTCCCNNGTCGAGATGCTTTTGATGGAGAGTCGATTGAAGTGCATCGTAAATGCCTGCATTCCAGGTGCGCATATCGCCTTTCGACTGAAAAAATGTGCCGGGTGACATGTCGGACAATGGTTGTCTGTCCAGAAAGTCGTCACAACCTGCCAGGATAAATATGCTGCAAATTATTGTGATAATATTTTTCTTCATTTTATCTGTTATTATGTGTATTAGAAACCAACATTTATTCCAAAGCCAAATTCTCTTTTACGTGGATAAGCAGAGCTATCCCGTCCGGGTGTCAACACTCCACCCCCAATTTCCGGGTCGAATCCGGTATAATTGGTCCAGGTTAACAGGTCGTTCCCGTAGATATAGGCCTGTACCCTGTTTAACGGGAGTTTTTCTAAAATCTCGTTGCTCAGATTATACGCCAGACGCAGATTCTTTAGTCTTAAGAAACTGCCATCTTCCAGGTACTGGCTGTTCAGCTCCTGTCTGTTCATCGTTTTACGCCCTCTGGTATCCAGTGCATACCAGTCGGTTATCTGACCTTGATATTTCCATCCGGTCCGGATATATTCGGGATGTTGCTTGTGCGTATTTCCTCCCCATGTGGTCACATATTGTTTCAACTTGTTGTATATGAGTCCTCCGCGACTATAGTAAAAGCTAAAAGAGAGCGAAAATTCCTTGTATGTCAGGATATTATTCCAGGATGCATACCAGTCGGGAGTAGCTTTGCCCAATATTTGACGATCACTGTCATCAATTTTATCATCATATTCTCCGTTTGCATTGGGCAGATTCTCCCAAATGACATCTCCTCCGGCTGCGATGGCTCCTGCATGTTTGATTTGTTTTACTTCACCGGTATAATCAGACCCGTCAGGATTCAGATACTTTTCCAGGATTGGTTGTCCGTTTAAGCCGATAATCACGTTTCCTTCGGCGTCTCTGCTTAATACCGGAGTTAAAAGCGTTTTAAAGTCTTCCGTATAAGCATTGCTCACATCATAAGGAAAAACCCCCTGATTTTTATAACCATACCATTGTCCTGCCGCTTTTCCTTTTGCAACCATCCAGTAGCCGCTCTGCACATAATCATCTTTTGCCAGGTCAGTAATTTTATTGTCGTTCTTCCACCAGTTGGCAATGGTGTTCCAGGAAAAATCCCTCGTGCGTACCGGATAGGCACTCACGGAGAATTCCCATCCCCTGTTTTCCAGGCTGGCCAGGTTTACACGCATCTTGTTGTAACCGGTTGTGTAAGGGAGATTTAAATCGGATAGCAGATCCTTTGTGTTTTTTACATAATAGTCTGCCACAATGGATACTTTTCCCCTGAATAGATTCAAGTCCACGCCGATATTGGATTGGCTGGTCTCCTCCCAGCGAAGTTCCGGGTTTCCATAGGTGGAGACGGGTACCACACCACCAACTCCGTTGTAGGAATAACTGCCGGATGTGTAGCGTGTGATTGATTCATAATAACCTACTTTGTCATTCCCTGTAATACCATAACTTGCCCTGAATTTTCCGTCGGTCAACACATCGTTTGCCCATCGCATAAAGGGTTCATCTGAAAAACGCCATCCAGCAGAGACAGATGGAAACCAACCCCAACGACTTTCCGGACCAAAACGGGACGACCCGTCTCTGCGCATTGTACCCTGAAGGATATAACGACCTCTGTAACTGTAGTTCAAACGTCCGAAGAACCCAATCAGTGCATATTCGCTGGCTGTCGTATTTGTTTTTCCCAGATCATAGACCGTGGCCATGTTCATGGTATGAATATTTTCTGTTACAAAATAGCTGCCATAAAAATCAGCATTATCTCTTCTTTGCGTTTCCATGGATGCGCCCAATGTCGCTCCCACAGCATGTCTGTTTAAAAATGTTTTATTAAAGTTCAGATAGGAATCGGCTGAATATTTCTGACTCCATCCCGTACGATCCTCTCCACTGTTCTTGCGGGTGTTTTCATCGGAACTTCCATCCCTTTCTTTCGAATCGAACCGGGTATTTCGGTCTACCCTGAAATCGCCTGATACATTGGTCGTTAAGTTGAGCCAGTCATTGAATTCCCATCTAAAGCCTTGTGTAATGGCCATCTGATATCTTTTATCCAGTCTTTCCCTGTCAACCAGCTCCTGGATAGGATTACGCCGGCCCCCTGAAGAATAGTAAGGGATCAGTGTGCCGTCGGGATACCATACAATCATATCGGGATCACGCCGGAGAGAACCCTGAATCACATCTCCTTCATTGATGCTGTTGGTCGCATCGCTGCTCAAACGCACCTGGGTTGTAAATGTAATCCCTTTCCAGGGTTGATAATCCATATTGAACTGGCCGGTATACCGCTTTTGGTAAGAGGTCAGGATGACCCCTTCAACACCAATGTACCCCAATGAGGCCCTATATTTGGCCTTGTCTGTTCCTCCGCTGATATTCAGATTGGCATCGTTTCGGACGCCGGTCTGTAAAAGCAGATCCTGGTAATAGTAGTTCGTACTGTTTACCAAACCGACAGAGTCAGTCCTGTCCGTAAATTTTTCCAATGTTTTCGCCGGATTAGCCAGATCGGAAGCTGCCATACTTAATCGGCTCTCGAACGCATTCACCTGTGGCAGCTTGTTCGATATCTTGCTGTAACTCTGTACATACCGAAAATCTACACGGGGTTTACCTGCTTCTCCCGACTTGGTAGTGATAATGACAACACCATTTGCAGAACGCGCTCCGTAAATAGAAGCAGAAGCAGCATCTTTTAATATTTCCACACTTTTGATATCGGTCGGATTGATGTTATCGATATCATCTACAATCGTACCGTCTACCACAAAAAGAGGCGTAACCCCTCCATCTTCAAAGGTGGATGCACCGCGCACCTGTATAGAGGTTGATGCACCGGGCGCGCCGGAACTGGAAGTAATGGAGACGCCGGGTGCAGCTCCCTGCAGTGCGTCATACACATTGACAGCATTTCGCTCTTCAATGATCTTCGAATCCACGGAAGTAATGGCACCTGTGATATCACGTTTCTGCATGGTTCCGTAACCGACCACCACAACTTCCTCTAGCTGTTGTGTATCTTCCTTCATGTTGATAGTCATTCTGTTGGAAGTTACTTTGACTTCTTGCTCTACATATCCCATGTATGATATGACGAGACTGCTACCCATTGACGCCGAAATCTGAAAAGTTCCATCCAGATCGGTTACAGTTCCTGTAGATGTTCCCTTAACCAACACGGTAACACCAATCATGGGTTCATTGGTTGCTTCATCCAGGACTTTACCGGAAATCAGGTTTTGTCCAAAAACACTGAAACCCGAAAATGCCATGAACAGCACTACTGCAAGCCGCAATAAGAACGGCTTTGGGTTTGACTTCTCCTTTTTCATTCAATTCTAAATTTTAAATAAACATTCATAAAATTCTCTCAATATATGTATTCATAAAATAACTTACTTCCCATTGCTTCTTGCCTGTAGTTGAGCCTGATACAAGGAGCGAGGAATTAAATTCCCTTTATTCAGTCCTTCCCAGACGCCATCTTCCCGGTCTTTAAAATGTCCTGGGTAGTGATTGCCTTTCATCCCGATATTATAGTTGTTGCCAGATGCCCAAGGCTTTTGTACAGTGGCACGCTCGGCACGACAATTCCACAGCACCTGGGTAACACCTGCCCATCCATGTCCGCTTCCCATATTTCCCCGATCCTGAACATTGATCTCTTTATCTGTAACCACATTGTCATATAAAGTGCCTGTGGCCCACCTGTGGTGAGGTCCTATATCAGAAAAAGCATTGATTGAGATACAGTTGTAAAACACATTTGGGCCACAAACCCGGGCACCTGTGACGTAATCATGCCTTCCGTTTCTACTCAGGCAATTCATAAATAAATTTTGCTGGCCGTTATTGTTAAATGAGTAACGCATCCCTCCTGTGATGGGAGATTTTGGATCAAAACAGCGTGCATCTGAGACAGTGATATTTTTTGCAAAGCGTTCACAACTTACTGCCGAATATCCGAAGTTTTTTGTCGTTATATTTTTTATCCAGCAATTCTCAGCATTGTCCAATTGAACTGCAATCCATCCGTGTTCGGTATCGTCGTCGGTTTGATATTCAGATTCAAGATACATATCGGAAATGCCTACCTCATGAATGCGACCGTTGAATGTATATTTGTAGATTTCACCACCCCCATACCGCTCTTCCATCTGCATGACTACCGGATTATCAATAAAAACAGATTTACCCTCAATCCTTATGATTTCCCTCTCAAAAGCCAGATTATATTCATCTGCTTTCCATTGACGCGTACCCGGTCTTTCAATAATGCGATTCATTCGGATGGCTTCAATCCATTGGGGTGTGCCCGGACGAAACAAGATGATGCGATCGCCAACCTTAAACTGATCGGTTGAAGCAACGTGAAAGGAATGTGATCCGACAGGAACAAATTGATCCGTTATTTTGATCCGCGAATTGGTTACCTCCTCATATTTTCCGCTTCCTTTAATTTCAATGAGAGGATATTTTTGTCTTCCCGTGGAGATAATCCGCGTTTCATTTATGTTGTCACCTTCTCCTTTGAGAATTATTCCACTTGTTGAGATAAGAATACTTCTGGACACCCGATACACGCCTCTTTTCAATAGGATTGTTCCTCTGTGTCCGTGCACATTAGGTTTGTTGTTTGATATTTCATCAATGACTGTCTGAATATTTTCCCAATTATCTCCTTCTACGGGATTAATTACTTTAACTGCAGGATAATGGGGTATGCTTTTATCTCCGTGATGGTATCCAACCCGACTGAAATCAGGCAAGATGTTTCCTTCTTTGTCGGCCAAATAGGTTAATTCCCCGGTGGCGTTCATAGATATAAGACCTGACTGCCAAGCGAGAGCTGTCTTTGTCTGCGGATATACCACCTGTAGGACAAATAAACAGCATAAGATAACTGTATTGTATTTTGCGCTTAATATAGTAAGCATATTAAATAATCCTAATAGTTAATTCTTTAATTTGAAAATTGTTATTTATTTGATAATGTTTATATTGTGCTCGAGCACAATTTGGTGCTTGAAAATAATCCTAAGATTTCTTGAATAATTAATTTAATCTCTTGTGTTGTTTTTATTTGTGCTTGTTACGGATAATCTTTAATTTACGGAATTTATGCGCATTTTGTTATATTTCTTCTATAGGTTTGTGCTCCATACCATGCCACCACCACAAAGCAGATGAATGGCAGTATGAAGGAGGCATTGACTGCCGGAAATGAACTTCCGATCGTTTTCATGTCTATGATTGTAGCCTGAAGTGGGGGTAGTACCGACCCTCCGAGTATGGCCATAATGAGTCCTGCCGCGCCAAACTTGGCATCATCACCCATACCCTTCAATGCAATGCCATATATCGTGGGGAACATGAGTGACATGCAAGCTGAAACGGCCACGAGAGAATATAATCCCCAGATGTTCTGCAAAAAGATCACACCCAACGTAAATATTGCAGCTGCTATGGCAAGAATGCGTAACAGTTTTCCCGGATTGAGATATTTTAGCAGGTAAGTACAAACAAAACGACTTACACAAAAGATAATCATAGCCACAATATTATACTTTTGTGAGAGTACTTCCGCAGCCTGTTCTTCCATCCCCTGTGCCATAAATACCCTTGTGCCGTACTGAATGATGAATGTCCAGCACATGATCTGTGCACCCACGTAAAAAAATTGTGCGATCACTCCCTGCCGGTAGTTGGGTAAGGAAAAGATTTTTTTCAGGGTAGGGAAGAAGTTTATTTGTTTGTTTTTATCTCCGTTTGTCGGCATGCGAGCAATCCAGATAATCAGAAACATGACCATCACTACAATCCCGATAACGAGATAAGGAGCGATGAGGATGGAAAGGTCAGACTGTTTTAGCGCAACAACCTCTGTGTCAGAAAGTGTGGCACGTTCTGAAGTACTCATCGGATTCAACCGCGACTGGATGAAATTCATGGCTACATACATACCCATCAGCGAACCAATCGGGTTGAACGATTGTGCCAGATTGAGCCTGCGGGTGGATGACTCTTCCGGTCCCATCGTCAGAATATAGGGGTTGGCGCTTGTCTCCAGAAACGACAATCCGCAGGTCAGGATAAAGTAAGCAGCCAGAAACGGATAAAAGCTGCCCGATTCTTTGGCCGGAATAAAGAGAAATGCTCCCACAGCATAGAGCAGCAATCCCAGCATGATCCCTTTCTTATAGGAGAATTTACGAATAAAAATTGCCGCCGGAAAGGCCATGGCAAAATATCCGCCATAGAAAGCCAATTGTACCATTGCACCTTCCGTAACGCTCATTCTAAAGATCTTTGAAAATGCCTTCACCATGGGGTTGGTTATGTCGTTTGCAAAACCCCACAACGCAAAGCAAGCGGTGATGAGGATGAACGGCAGTAAATAATTCATGCCGTTGTGTTTGAGTAACGATGATTTTGACGTGTTCATAATTTTTTGTACCTCATTTTACGACCCCTTTTTTCAGGATGATGTTGGCATACAAAGCTTCTTCTCCGGTAGCGATGACGGCATATGATTTTTTGGCTCTTTCGTAGAAGGCAAAACGCTCAATATAGCCAATCGTAAAAGTTTCGCCCGATGATTGTAATATCTCCTTGTAATTGTTCCATATCTCTGGCTTGTAGCTGTCTCCCGTAACTACTTCCATCAGAAACACCTGTTGATCGTTGTAGGTGTCGAGCGGAAACAGCTCCATGACTGCTTTTAATATTTCAGTCCCCGATAATCCGTCGGCACGGATTACATTCTGCGAAATGGTGTGGCAGGGAAAGTTGCCGTCGGTAATTACAATTTCATCGCCGTGACCCATTTCCATGAGCGTTTTTAGCAACTGAGGCGATATTATTTTGGGTATTTTTTTTAGCATAATCCATTTATTTTGAGTTTCAGGCATGCATCCCGGTTATACACCAAAAAAGATGCACGCCTAAACTCAAATTTATTTATAAATGGGTCCAAAATTCTTGCAGGCCCTGAAATCTGCACCCTCCCTATCCATGCCAAAAGCATTCCAAGCTGATGGGCGAAAGATATCTTCCTCATCCACATTGTGCATACAGACCGGAATACGCAGAATGGATGCCAGCGTGATCAAATCTTGACCGATGTGTCCATAACTGATTGCGCCATGATTGGCTCCCCAGTTATTCATGACCGAGTAAACATCCCTGAAGGGGCCCTTGCCGGTTAAACGGGGAGCAAACCATGTTGTAGGCCAGGTTTTGTCGGTACGCCTGTTGATGACATCGTGTATCTCAGGGGCAATTTCTACAGTCCATCCTTCGGCAATCTGGAGCACAGGTCCTTGGCCATCAATCAAATTTAAACGACACATTGTCACAGGCATGCCTCCTTCAGAAAGGAAAGTGGAGGAGTAACCTCCGCCACGGAAATAATCCCTGTTGGCAGGAGACCAGGTGGTGGCTTCGAGGCATGCTTTTACCTCTTCTTCGTTGATATTCCACGGTTCTTTCATGACCGGTCCACCATTTGTTTGCTGCTTTCCTGTCGCATCCAGGGTCGTTGCCCCTGAATTGAGCAGGTGAATCATGCCGTTTGCAGCTTTTCCGGTGAGTTCCATTCCCGTGACACGTTTTACCGATTCGGGACTCCAGTAGGTGCGAACATCCGAAAAAAGCTGTGCTTTGTTGGACAAAAGATGACCAAACAGCATGGAAACGCCGTTCAGCGCGTCGTTTTCGGTCGCCAGGATATATGCTTCACGGATGCCGTTCCAATCGAATGAACTGTTTAGTATCGTCTCGCTGAAATCACCGTTCGGCAAAAAGTCGGTCCATTGACGCTGACCCTGGAAACCTCCCAGAATTGCATTGTGTCCAATGGCTTCTTCCTTGAAACCCATTTCTTTTAATTTGGGATTTCCTTTCATCAGATCGCGGATGATAATGGTCATCTTCACCACGAACTCCCAGTCTTTGTCTTTGCCGGCCCGGTCCTTCTGTTTCTCCGGGCGGTTGTCGTCTGCTCCTTCATTTACCTTGCAGTGAACGGAGGTCCACTCCATTGCTTTGGCAAACTCTTCCTGATCGTATATGCCTTCCTGAATCCTGCGGAGAATCTCGGTGGAATCGACCGATTCGTTCCGCATGCCCAGGTACTTCTGGAAAAAATCGGGATTCACAATAGAACCGGCAATACCCATGGCTGTACTTCCAATAGACAGATAGGACTGCCCCCTCATGGTGGCCACCGCCTGTGCTGCACGGGCAAATCGAAGCAATTTCTCTGCCACGTCTTCGGGAATGTTGTTATCGGTTACATCTTGTATTTCGTGGCCATAAATGCCAAATGCAGGTAGTCCCTTTTGAGCATGTGCTGCCAGTACAGCGGCCAGGTAAACGGCACCGGGACGTTCTGTTCCATTGAATCCCCAGACAGCTTTGGGGTAATGCGGATTCATATCCATTGTTTCCGATCCGTAATTCCAGCTGGAAGTCACCGTGATGGTGGCGCCCACTCCCTCCCGCTCAAACTTGGCTGCACAGGCAGCACTCTCTCCCACACGGCCGATAGTGCTGTCGGCTATCACACACTCAACGGGACTGCCATCACCGTTTTTTAGATTGGAGCTGATTAATCGTGCAACCGATTTAGCCAGATTCATCGTTTTCTCTTCGAGACTCTCTCTTACACCTCCCTGACGACCGTCAATGGTAGGGCGAATACCGATTTTTGGATATGGACACATAGCTTTTGTTGATAAATTGAATTTTTTTTATTAATTTTTTTATTTCTTCGTAGAGTCGGTTTGAAATGACCTACTTATCTGCTTCTAGAATTCTGAACTGTGCTGATTTTCGGATTGGATATAGATAAACTTTTTTTATACCCGATAAAATTGTATTAATTTGATTAAAATGAATCTCTTTTTTTAATTACCGTGGGCAGATAGGTTTGTATAGCATGGTTGTTCAATACAAATTCGGCCGCAATCTTTCCCATTTCATGCCAGTCAATCCCAATGCTGGCAATACCATTTTGAATCACCTCAAAAAAAGGATTTTCATTATAAGCCAGTAATCCATAATCTTTCCGGGGTTTTAATCCCTCTATATTTCCCTGTTTAACAATCTCTACTACATCTTCCTGCTTGATAACCAGATAAAAATAATTTTTCTGGACAGTAGTTTTTTCCAAAATTTCATCCAAAATGCCAAATTCAAAATGATTATCGAGACAGAAGTTGCTGAATGCTGCTTTGCTGCTTTGTGGGTGCTTGTGAAACTTATTGAGAACAAAAATCAGTTTTTTGTATTTACCCAGCTCGCTTTTAATGGTGGCCAATGCATCATAGAGCCCATTGTCAAAATCCTGACAAACATAGGAATACCCGTCTTTGTCAAATTTTCCGAAATCGAGCAGCAACAACTTCTTTTTATCTATTTTCGATAGTACATCGGAGAACTTTTCATTATCGTAATTCATGACCAGATATTTGTTATACCTGCCAATGGACTCATGAACGATGTTGTTGAACAAGTGTTCGTTATATTGATGAAACCAAAGATCTATTTTGTAGGATTTGGGAAGTCTGGATACAAGGATGGTGTGTAAGACCTCTTTAAAGGGAGAATACTCGTCGAGTAATAATAGAATATTCTTGGTGTGAGAAGCCACAAAATAGTTTTTCCCGTGAATGGCATCAATCACGCCACGTTCCCGCAAATCGGAGAGGGCTTTAAATACCGTATCCCTTGATACTGAGAATTGCCGGCTCAAATGGTTGATCGATGGTATCTTTTCACCCACCGTTAATTCATTTGCAGCAAGCGCATCCTGAATGTATTCTGCCAGTTGCTGTACTTTGGTACTCTTCCCGTTAAATTTGAAATCCATCTATGTAAGTCTTCACGTGTCACAGGGTATACTGTTCTGTACTGTGCTGATCGTAGCAACAAAGGTATCTGGTTAATATTAAATAAAAAAATGTTTTTGTATGTTTTGCAGCATATTTTGTGTCAGAAATGACAAGTTAACAAAATGCTCAGGAAAAGCTTGATTTCATTTTAAAGCGCAGGACATTAGATGAAAAAGGAGTGAATTCTATTGTAATTCACCCCTTTCGTTCAATACATTTTATAAACTATCACCAAAATCTTCTTTAAACTTTGCGATCAGTTTCTGTGGCCAGTCGCTCACCGGCTCCAGTCCTCCCATAAAGAAGCGGAGTACAGGTGGTTCATAGACAAATCGCAGGCCACCAATTAGTTCCCGGTTTTCGTATAACCAGTTCATTCTGTCTTCCACGTATTTAATCTGCGAGAGTGTGAATACGCGTCGCGGTACTGCCAGGCGGACAAGTTCCATATCGGCGTACGTTTCATTGCCATATTCATCACGCTGGTTGGAGATAGAGCCGCGCTCCATGCCACGGATTCCGGAAATCAGATAAAGCGCTGCCGCGAGTGCCCCCGCGGGGTATTCATTTTGTGGAATATGAGCACATACCTGCATTGCATCTACGTGTGCGCCCAGCACGCCAGCCGGTTTGACCATGGGAATGCCGTGCGCATCGAGTGAGTTTACAAGGTAGGCAATGAAGTTGGGGCTCTGACTGATCATGGTCTCATCGAGTGTTTCATACAGTCCAACAGCCATGGCTTCAATTTCACGAACCGAGATGCCGCCATAGGTCAGAAAACCTTCAAACAACGGTACCAGCGCTTCAAGTTCCCGATAAATGTCGGGGTTATTGGTGCAGATACCTCCCCCACGTGATGAGCTAAGCTTGCGGGCGGAGAAATAAACAATGTCGGCCAGGCCGGTCATCGTTTGAATGACCTCTCCCATGGTGCTCTCTTTGAATTCTTCCTCACGCTGTATAACCAGATATGCGTTTTCTCCCAGTAAACTGGCATCCAGTACGAGACGGATATTGTATTTGTCGGCAATGCTTCTTACATCCCTCAGGTTTTGAACCGAAAATGGCTGTCCCCCGATCAGGTTGGTCGATGCCTCCATACGGATGAAAGGGATATTTTTGGCTCCGTGAATCTTGATGATTTCTTCCAGTTTTTCAAGGTTCATGTTTCCTTTGAAAGGATGGGAAGAGTTGATGACATACGCTTCGTCGTACAGCAATTCTGCAATTTTCCCGCCATACTGTGTGATGTGTGCCATGGCGGTGGTGAAATGGTAGTTCATCGGTACCAGGTTTCCTTTGCGCACGTAGGCGTTCGATAAGATGTTTTCTGCGGCACGTCCCTGATGTACAGGCAGGTAATACTTTTTACCCAGCACTTCCTCCACCGCTTTCTGCAGGCGGAAAAAACTTTGTGATCCGGCATAGGCATCATCTGCCTGCATCATCGCCGCCATCTGATTGTCGCTCATGGCATTGGTGCCGCTGTCTGTGAGCATATCCAGGAAAACATCTTTCGTATTCAGCCTGAAGGTGTTGAATCCGCCTTCCTGCAATGCTTCCAGTCTTCTTTCAATGGGTACTAAGTGTAATTTTTGCACAACCCTTACTTTGTGCAGCTCTAACGGTATATTTTCACCGTTATAAAATTTAATTTCATTCATGAGATTTGTGTGCGTCTATCTGATTGTATAAATTATGTCGTTTTTTGTTGAAAATTGATGCTAATTTCGGAGCTTATCCAACAAATCATGATTTAAAACTGCAAATGTAAAACAAAATTATCAAAAGATGAAAACCGGTTGCATCTATTTTTTTATTATGCAACAATTCTGAAATATTTTGCTGTACAGGAAATTCGTTTAGCGAAAAATCCCTATATTTGTCCAAATTAATCACATTCAAACATCATTGACTAACTTTTAATAAAAACGAATCATGGATAAACCCTATGTAGTAGGTATCGACGTGGGCGGCACCAATACTGTTGCCGGCATTGTAGACAAAAGAGGACAGATTTTAATAAGCGGAAGCATTAAAACTTCCAAACATTTACAGGTAGAAGATTATCTCGATGAACTCACCGAGCTGATTGACGGGCTCATTGCTGAAGTAACGACCAAAGATCAGATCAAGGGAATTGGTGCCGGTACTCCCAACGGCAACTACTTCACCGGAAGCATTGAGTTTGCTCCCAATCTTCCCTGGAAAGGAGTGATTCCTTTTGCCCAGATGCTGGAAGACAGGGTCGGTATCCCGGTGGCACTCACCAACGATGCCAACGCGGCAGCCATTGGTGAAATGACCTATGGTGCGGCCCGTGGGATGAAGGACTTCATCGTTATCACGCTGGGTACCGGTGTGGGAAGTGGTATCGTGGTGAACGGACAGCTGGTCTACGGCCACGATGGTTTTGCCGGTGAGCTGGGACACGTGATCGTACGTCGTCACAACGGACGTATGTGCGGTTGTGGCAGAACAGGATGTCTTGAGGCTTATTCATCGGCAACGGGAGTGGCCCGGACAGCACGTGAGTATCTTGAACTGCGGCCCGACACACAGACACGGCTTCGCAGCATCCCCATTGATGACATTACCTCTAAAGATGTGTTTGATGCGGCGATGAACGGAGATGAGATGGCGAAAGAGATATTTAAGTTTACCGGCGAGATGCTGGGAGAAGCTTTTGCCGATTTCGTGGCATTTTCCAGCCCGGAAGCAATCATTCTCTTCGGTGGATTATCCAAAGCCGGTGACCTCATCATGAATCCCATTCGGGAGAGCATGGAAAAAAACTTGCTGAACATTTTCAAGAATAAGGTAAAACTGATGTTCTCAGAACTTAAAGAGAGCGATGCAGCCGTGCTGGGCGCAAGCGCGCTCGGTTGGGAAGTAAAATAATGGAAACGCTCCGGTGTAATCCGGACTTCTTTATGAAGGTGGGGATATTGCTATCAGTATCCCTGCTTGTTTTTTTGTAACATTTCTGTAGCCAAAACTTCATGATAGCTTAACCGCAAAAATTGTTTCATATGCTTTTTTTGGCGTAATATTGCAGTGTTAAACATTTTTCATTCTCTCTATAATTAAGTGCTGCTTCTACAGGAAGCCACATGGTTCAGCCCGCAAGTGATTGTAGGCTGTTTTTTTTTAATCAAATCTCGAAAATGACCGATAGATTTCATACCTTTGTAATCCTTTAAAAATAACATGCCAAAAAGACAGGAGATGTCACAAAAAATTCAAACAGCCCTCATTTCGGTATATCACAAGGAGGGCTTAGAAGAAATACTTCAGGAACTAAACAACTTACGCATCAAATTTATTTCCACGGGCGGGACAAAGGAATTTATCCAGTCATTGGGTTACGAATGTGAGGCAGTGGAGGATGTGAGCGGCTATCCTTCCATCCTTGGTGGACGGGTGAAAACGCTCCATCCTAAGATTTTCGGTGGTATCCTTTATCGCCGTGACAATGAATCCGATAAAAAACAGGTGAAATCTTACGATATTCCTTCCATCGATCTGGTGATTGTAGATCTATATCCTTTCGAAGAGACTGTGGCTGCAGGAGGTGCCGAAGACGAAATTATCGAGAAAATTGATATTGGTGGTATCTCACTGATTCGAGGTGCGGCAAAAAACTACAAAGATGTACTCATTGTAGCCTCCAAAAACCAGTATAAGCCGCTGCTCGACCTGTTAAAAGAGAAGCAGGGAGTAACTGCCCTGGAAGACCGTCGCTGGTTTGCAAAAGAAGCTTTTAAAGTCTCTTCGGGTTACGATTCAGCCATATTCAACTATTTTGATGGAGAAGAACGCTCGGCATTCCGTCTGTCTCTTGATGCGGGCAAACAGCTCCGTTATGGAGAGAATCCCCATCAGAAAGGAATATTCTACGGTAATTTTGAGGAAATATTCGAACAACTGCATGGCAAAGAAATATCCTACAACAACCTTCTCGATATTGATGCGGCGGTTTCCCTGATCTCTGATTTCGATGAGACGGCGCTGGCTATTCTCAAGCACAACAATGCCTGTGGCATGGCCTGCCGGCCTACCGTGAAAGAGGCATGGGATGCAGCACTGGCAGCCGACCCGGTTTCGGCCTTTGGCGGCATCGTGGTGACCAACAGACCTGTGGATAAGGAAGCTGCAGCAGCCATTCACGAGATATTTTTTGAGGTGATCATCGCGCCTGCCTACGATAAAGAGGCACTCGATATTTTGTTTCAAAAGAAAAATCGCATAATTTTGGTGCTGAAATCACCGGAGAGAGCTACACAACAGTTGCAATACCGTTCTGTATTGAATGGTATGCTGGTGCAGGATAAAAACGAGAGTGTACAGTCGGCAGAAAATCTGCAGGTAATGACACAAACAGCACCCGACGATCGGGAAACCCGGGATCTGCTTTTTGCCAATATCCTGGTGAAACACACCAAGTCGAATGCCATTGTTTTGGCCAAAAACAAACAGCTCATAGCCAGTGGTACCGGACAGACATCACGGGTAGATGCCCTGAAACAGGCCATTGAAAAGGCAGCTGCCTTTCATTTCGATCTGCAGGGTGCAGTCATGGCCAGTGATGCTTTCTTCCCTTTTCCCGATTGTGTGGAAATAGCGCAGCAGGCAGGCGTGACTGCGGTTATTCAGCCGGGTGGCTCCATACGGGATGCCGAATCCATTGAATATTGTAATCAGCATGGCATGGCCATGGTTACCACGGGCGTGAGACATTTTAAACATTAATACAAAAGGCGGACGCTCAGGGCGGACGCTGATAACATACTATATTATGGGTTTATTTTCATTTACGCAGGAGTTGGCGATGGACCTTGGTACTGCTAATTCGGTCATCGTGAACAATGCCGGGAAGATTTTGCTTGACGAACCTTCCATCGTGGCGTTGGATCGCAAGACCGACAAAATGATTGCTTTGGGTGAAAAAGCAAGGCAGATGCATGGGAAGACGCACGAGAATATTCGTACGGTAAGACCGTTAAGGGACGGAGTAATAGCCGACTTTAACGCCGCGGAACAGATGATTCGCGGGATGATTAAAATGGCCAATAAAAACAAAGGAGGTCTGTTCTCTCCCTCATTACGCGTGGTAATCTGTATCCCTTCCGGGAGCACAGAAGTAGAAATACGTGCCGTCCGCGACTCGGCTGAACATGCCGGAGGGCGCGATGTATATATGATCTTCGAGCCCATGGCAGCTGCATTGGGAATAGGTCTTGATGTGGAAGCCCCCGAAGGAAACATGATCGTGGACATAGGTGGTGGTACGACGGAGATCGCTGTAATTTCACTGGGTGGTATTGTTTCCAATAAATCGATCAAGATTGCCGGAGATGATTTTACCGAAGATATTCAGGATTACATGGGGCGGCAACACAATATCAAAGTGGGTGACCGCACGGCAGAACAAATAAAGATCATGGTGGGATCGGTACTGACCGAACTTGAAAATCCACCCGAAGACTTTGTTGTTCACGGTCCTAACCGAATGACCTCCCTGCCGATG
The DNA here is from genome assembly GCA_002383605.1 of Proteiniphilum sp. UBA4084. Classification (GTDB taxonomy): domain Bacteria; phylum Bacteroidota; class Bacteroidia; order Bacteroidales; family Dysgonomonadaceae; genus Proteiniphilum. The sequence goes on from DFYK01000003.1 coordinate 19,795, forward strand.
GATGTACCCGTCTCTTATCAGGAAGTTGCTCATTGCATCGAGAAATCGGTTACGAAAGTCGATTCGGCCGTGTTGAGCGCACTGGAACAGACCCCACCGGAGCTGTATGCCGATATTGTTCGAAATGGCATCTACCTGACTGGTGGAGGCGCCCTCTTGCGTGGTCTCGACAAACGATTGACAGATAAGATCGGTATCCCATTCAGGGTAGTGGATGATCCGTTGCACATGGTGGCAAAGGGAACCAGCATCGCGTTGAGGAACATTGATAAATTTACTTTCTTGATGCGATAAATAGCTGTCGGCTTTTAGCATTGAGCTATTGGCTTATATCACGGACAATGGCAGGCTTGCATGCGAAATCTTTTCAACTTCATCCTCCGAAACAGTCACTGGCTGGTAGCAATATTACTTGTTGCTTTCAGCTTCTATCTTGTTTTTGCTCATAATTCATACCAGCGGAGTGTTTATCTTACCTCTGCGAACAGCGTGACAGGATGGTTTTATACGACAACCAACAACATTACCTCGTTCTTTCTTTTGAAAAAGAACAATGCAGATTTGTTGGAACGAAACGCGGAGCTAGAGGAGAGATTTCATACTTTACGGGTGTTTCTGGACAGCCTCATCAATACCGACTCGGTGGTTGTGGAAGCTTTTGCTCTCGATTCGGTTGGCATTCAACATTTTGACTTTATCCCGGCAGGCGTAGTCAACATGAGTTTTTCGGGAGTCAATAATTTCATTACTCTCGACAAAGGAGCAGCGCACGGTATCAAACGCGATATGGGTGTGATTTCGCAACAAGGTGTGGTGGGGGTGGTTGCCAGCGTATCACCTAATTTCTCGGTTGTCATTCCCATCATCAACCCCAAATTCAGGTTGAGTGCACGGTTGAGAAACTCCGAGAATTACGGTTCCGTCTCATGGGATGGGAGCAACATCCGGCGGGCACAATTGCAGGATCTACCCAAACATGAGGTTTTTCACGAGGGGGATACGGTATTGACAAGTTTTTCCCGCATCTTTCCAAAGAATACCATTATCGGCTTCGTGAGCGATACCGGTAAGTCGGTTGACGATAATTTCAACACGTTTAACGTACAACTGGCAACCGATTTTTACACACTACAGGATGTGCTGGTAATAAACGATCGGTTTTACGATGAGCAACAAACCCTTGAAGAGACTTTGCAACAATGAAGATCAGCTATCTTTATGAAATCGTCCTGTTTGTTTTGCTGATTCTGCTGCAGGTATTGCTGTTGAACAGGCTTAGCCTCTTCGGTATTGCCACACCGGTGTTGTACCTTTATTTTCTGCTGAAACTGCCGATAGGCAGGAATCTCTTTTACGTGATCATCTCCGGTTTTTTGCTGGGACTGATTATTGATGTTTTTTTAAATACACCCGGTATGAATGCTGCAGCCACCACCATTGTGGCTGCATGCAGGAAACCCTTGCTGAACCTCTTCTTCGAAAAGGAGGAATACGATGAGTTTGTCCCCGGCATTTACACGGCTACGGGACCGTTTATCCGGTTTACGATTCTGATGGTACTTTTGCATCTCACCCTCCTTTTTTTTATCGAGTCATTTACTTTGTTCAATCTGCCGGCCACCCTGCTGCGCATAGCCGCCTCTTCGGTCATCTCCATCCTTCTGATTTTTGCATTCGACAGTTTCATTTTCAAGAGAAAACGCGGTGAACAAGTATAGCAACCTGGCAAAAAGAAAATATGTGATTGCTGCCGCGGTGGTAGCCATCGGTTTCATATTCCTGGCACAACTGTTTAATCTGCAAATACTGAGCCCCCAGTACCGCGATTATGCCGACAGCAACGCCTTTTTGCAAAGACCGCTTTATCCGGCACGGGGAGCCATTTATGACCGTAAAGGAAACCTCTTGGTATACAACCGGCCCACCTACGATGTGATGATGGTGGTGAGAGAGATGAAACAGTTTGATACCCTCGATTTCTGTCGCACACTGAATATCAATAAAGAGCATTTTTACAGCTTGAACGCCGATATGCGAGACCGACGGAAGAATCCCGGTTATTCATCCTATACCCCGCAACTGTTCATGTCTCAACTCGATGTGGAAGAGTACGGTCTGCTCCAGGAGAAACTTTACAAATTTCCGGGAATATATATTCAGAACAGGACGGAGAGACAGTATAATTATCCGAATATGGGTCTCATCCTCGGCTATGTAGCAGAGGTGGACAAAAATAAAATGGCTTCCGATCCCTATTATGTGCGGGGTGACTACGTGGGGAAATCGGGCATAGAGCTTTCGCATGAGGAGGACCTGCGTGGTGAAAAAGGTGTTGAGGTGTTGCTCAGGGATGCCCATGGAAGGGTACAGGGACACTATGATGAGGGAAGACAGGACAAAGCTCCCGTCTCGGGAAAAGATTTGACCCTGGGCATCGATATAGATCTGCAGGCATACGGCGAACTGCTTATGCACAACAAGGTAGGCAGTATCGTGATAATCGAACCCAAAACAGGAGAAATCCTCTGTATGGTATCGGCGCCTACCTACGACCCTGCTCTTCTCACCGGCAAAACGTTCAGCGCCAACTATCTACAATTGGAAAATAATCCGTATAAGCCTTTGTTTAACAGAGCTATTGCCGGTACTTACCCGCCCGGATCGACTTTTAAACCTGCACAAGGACTACTCTTCCTGCATGAGGGGATTATCACTCCCGAAACAAGATACTCCTGTTTTGGCGGATATCCCCCATTGGGAGGTCGGCCTGCCTGTCACAGTCATGCTTCGCCGCTTGCAATACAGTATGCACTCGCCACATCGTGTAACTCTTTCTTTAGTTATGGGCTTAATGGCATGTTGGGTAATAGAACAAAGTATGCAAATACCGCCGATGCTTTCGACGTGTGGCGTGATCACATGGTAAACATGGGGTTTGGTTATCCCCTGGGGGTGGATCTCCCTTCTGAAAAAAGAGGCTTTATCCCCAACAGCAAGTTTTATACCAACGTGTTCAAAACAGATCGCTGGGTTGCCCACAACATCATTTCCATTGCCATCGGACAAGGAGAGGTGCTGGCTACACCGTTACAGATTGCCAATCTGGGTGCTACCATCGCAAACAGGGGACATTATTATACCCCGCATGTCGTGCGCGAACGGAAGGGTGCCGCACTGGACCAGACTTTTACCACACGACATGAAACTGGTATCAGCAGGGAGCATTATGAATTGACTGTCGCCGGCATGGCCGACGCGGTCACCATAGGCACCTGCCGCGGTATCAACCTGGCTCCTCTGGTAGAAGTCTGCGGAAAAACAGGTACATCAGAAAATCCCCACGGCGATGATCACTCACTCTTTATGGGCTTTGCCCCAAAAGATGATCCACAGATTGCGATTGCCGTGGTAGTCGAGAATGGTCGTTTTGGCGCTACCAATGCGGTACCCATTGCACGACTGATGATGCAGAAGTTTTTCGCAGGAGAGATTCCCGAAAGCGACAAATGGTTGGAAACATCCGTGATAAACAGGGAGATACTGCCGTATGCATATACCCGCAACTTGCCGGCAAATTAAGATAGGAACAACAAAAAATGCAGCAATAATGGTTTATCAGGGAAGCCGGGAGATTGTGGAAAAAGGAAGGGTGGACTGGACAACGGTCGGCTTTTATCTCCTTTTCGTGATCCTCGGATGGCTTAATATCTATGCTGCCAGCTTTGATCTGGAGAACGCAACCAGTCTGTTCGACCTCTCGGGTAGAGCCGGGATGCAGCTCGTGTGGATCGGCACTTCCCTGTTGCTGGCTTTTGCATTACTGAAAATAGAAGTGGGGTTCTATGAAACCTATTCAATTGCTTTTTACCTGGCCGGAATCGGCTTGTTGCTTCTGACCTTGCTTGTTGCGCGGGAGATTAACGGTTCCCGCTCGTGGCTGATCATTGGTCCCGTCAGGCTGCAGCCGGCCGAATTTATGAAGTTCTCCATTGCGCTGGCGCTGGCACGGGTATTCAACTCCTACGGATTTCGGTTGATGGAGCGCAAAAATCTGCTGCTGGTGTGCGGCATCATTTTATTGCCGGTGCTGCTGGTAATTACACAGAAAGAGACAGGTACGGCGCTTGTATATCTTGCTTTCCTGCTGGTACTGTATCGGGAAGGGCTTCCCGGCGGGGTATTATTCATGGGAATAGCAGCGGTGGTTTACTTCGTGTTGGGAATAAAATTCTCTGATGTGCAGATGGGATACTTTTCGAAAGGAGAGTGGATCACCCTGATCCTGATCATCATCTTCTCGGCAGCCATGGTGTGGAATTACGTTAAACGAAGGAAAGAAGTTTTTGTGATTCTTCTCCTGGCAGCTTTGGTTTTCCTTGTGGCATATGTGGCCTCTCTTTTTTCAGTTCCGTTGGATTGGGGCATTACTGCGATGATTGCCTTTTCAGTGGTGGGCCTCTACCTGCTTTTGCTATTTTTCCGGTATCGCAAAAAAAACTATCTCTCTATTCTCCTGTTTATGATTGGCTCCTTTGCTTTTCTCGAATCGGTGGAGTATGTATTTTACGATGTGCTGCAACCGCATCAGCAGATGCGCATCAAGGTAACACTGGGTATGGAGCAGGATCTGAGTGGGGCAGGGTATCACGTGGGACAGTCTAAAATTGCCATTGGCTCGGGAGGACTCACCGGTAAAGGTTTTCTCAACGGTACCCAAACCAAATTGAAGTATGTTCCCGAGCAGGATACCGACTTTATTTTCTGTACCATTGGTGAAGAACACGGTTTTCTTGGTTCCGCCCTCATCATCATTCTCTTTTTGGCTTTTATTTTACGATTGCTGAATCTGGCTGAACGGCAGACCACAACCTTCGGGCGGGCCTATGGTTATGGGGTCGTAAGCATCTTTATTTTTCATTTGATTGTCAATGTCGGGATGGTGATCGGCATCATGCCGGTGATTGGTATCCCGTTGCCATTCTTCAGTTACGGCGGCTCATCGTTGTGGGGATTTACGATTCTTCTTTTTATTTTTCTGAGAATCGATAAATCACGCAAGCGGAGCTGATCTGTATGAAGTGGACGCACGCCAATTATCACAATCAGTATGCGCCCGATCAATTAGAACCCAATTTAATTAAATATTGCAGGATTTCCTGGTGCGGAGGAACCCATAGAGGTTTCCCCCCGGCTCCCGCAATGCCTTTATCGCTCAGATATTTTCATAAATCTTATCTTCTTAAAAATATCTGTATATTTGACAGGCGTGAAGGAAAATAGTTTAATTTTGTGCTAAATTGATTGATAATGAGCAAAACGGCATTGATTACCGGGGCATCGAAAGGGATAGGCAAGGAACTGGCTTTTCTGCTTGCGGAGAAGGGGCATGATTTGGTTTTGGTTGCCCGCAGCGCGGAGGCACTGAAAAAGATAAAAATAGAACTGGAAGAAACCTGCTCCGTTTCTGTACATACCCTGGTTGTCGATCTCTGTGATGCCGTTTCAGCACAGGCAGTGTTTGATGAGGTGAAGAAGGAAGGAATCGACATTGACTATCTGGTGAACAACGCCGGCTTCGGCGACTATAATGATGAAGGGAAAAACCACCGTCATTCACGGCGCCATGAATAAACAGGCACCTTTTGGCATTCGTTTTTTACCCCGAAAGTGGGTGACCCGTCTTTCAGCAATGATCATGCAGCAATAAGTGGCGATGATGAAAATAATTGCGCACATCCATACCGATTTCACAACGAAGTTTGGCATACCCCGACAAAGCGGCTTGGTTGAGTCGTTGAAAGGACAAATTATTTTCGAACCGCCCTACCGCAACATCGAAGCATTGCGCGGTCTGGATGGATTTTCTCATATCTGGCTTATATGGGAGTTCTCTGAAACCAAACGCGACGAATGGTCGCCCCTGGTACGCCCACCCCGCCTGGGTGGTAATAAAAGGCTGGGCGTCTTTGCCACCCGTTCTCCTTTCCGGCCAAACCCCATCGGGCTCTCCTCGGTGCGGCTGGCGCGAATTGAATGGCAGACACCGCAGGGTCCTGTTTTGCATGTGCTGGGTGCCGATCTGATGAACGGGACACCCATCTTCGATATCAAACCCTACATCACCTATGCCGACAGCCACCCCGCTGCTGTGAGTGGTTTCACCGAGCCCATCGAAGAGCATAAGCTGCAGGTGGTGCTGCCCGAAGCGCAGTTGCCGGGCATACCTGAAGCGTTGCGCATGCCTTTGGAGGAGATCCTGGCCAACGATCCCAGACCCTCCTATCAGGATGACCCGGAAAGGGTGTATGGGATCACTTATGCCGGAATGAATATCCGGTTTATGGTAAACGAACAAAAACTGACTGTAATCGAAGTAATCCGATCATGAAACACCTCATTGGCATATGGCTGATGAACCTGATCCTCCAAACTGTCGTCGCACACACTGCTCAGGTTTCCACGGATAGTATTTCTTTGTATTTCAATGAAACAGATGAAGCCACACTGAAACATGTGGGTTTGTGGGACAAGGATCTTTACGGTCCCATCCTGCTGGTGGATCCCGAAACCCGGCGAATGTATGCCAACGAACCCGATGAAGGAGGGTTTCTGCGTCCACGGGATGGCATCTACCAGGGCATGTTGCCCAAAAATATCCCCATTTCAAACACCGATATATCCTGGAGCGGCGTCCATTGGGCCATGATAAAACTGCCTCTGCCCGACCAGAAGGAAGATCGGGTAGACCTCATCATCCACGAGCTGTTTCATGTAGCACAGCCATCACTGGGATTTGATTTCCAGCGGGAGGAAAATATACATCTCGACGACAAGGAAGGGCGAATCTATCTTCGTCTTGAGATGGCGGCTCTCAGAGAGGCGTTGTTATCGCGTCGGTTTGCCCGGTCGGAGGAGCATTTGCGAAATGCGTTGATATTCAGAAAATACAGACACCTGCTCTACAAGGGAGCTGAAGTTGCTGAAAATAGCCTCGAGCTATTGGAAGGTATGGCTTCCTACACTGGACAAATGATGAGCGGACGCGATAAGTGGCAGTTACGGGATTATCTCGTCAACCGGATTGCAGCCTTTGAAGAGTTACCTTCCTACGTCCGTACTTTTGCATACGAAACGGTACCCGTATATGGTTTTTTTCTCTATCAGAAAGATAATAACTGGAACAAGAGCATTGATGCCGACAGTGATCTGACCGATTTCTTTTCGGAAGCCTTCGGGATGAACATGCGCATTATCCTGCAGACCTATGTCAGTCAGATGGCAGAGGAATATAACGGCAGGAGCATTGCCGACGAAGAACAGCGCCGGGAGATTTCTCACAGCGCACGGCTCGACATGTATCGGGAAAAGTTTATAGAGAAACCGCATCTGGAGATTCGTCTGGGAGAAATAGAGCTTTCGTTCGATTTTCAGAATGTGGTTCCCCTTGATGAGGAAGAGGGAACAGTATACCTTACCATTCAGATCAGCGATCAGTGGGGTATCCTTACCGTTGAGGGTGGGGGAGCTTTGCTAAGATCGGACTGGCGCTGGGTGATTGTTTCAGAACCGCTTGAGATTCGGGACGACAGCGTTGTCGGTGACGGTTGGAAAATTGAACTCAACGAAGGGTATCATATTGAAAAAACTGTAACAGGAAATTATTTGTTGCTGCGGAAAAAAAGTTAGCTGCATTATTTTTTCTATCTTTGCGGCTTGTATTCAAACAGATGAGTATATGAGAAAATTGGTACATTTTTTAGCGAAACTGATCATGTGGTTTTTTATTCTCTCCATTGGAGGAGTATTGCTATTCAGATTTGTACCGGTTTATTTCACACCACTTATGGGCATCCGCACGGTACAGTCACTCGTTCAAGGTGAGCCGCCCCGTCTTCACCACAAATGGGTGCCCTACGATCATATCTCCGATCATTTGAAACGTGCCGTGATTGCCTCGGAAGATCAGCGCTTTTATCTCCATCACGGATTCGACCGCGTGGAAATTGAGAAGGCACTGAAGGAGAACAAAACCCGCAGGAAGGTCCGCGGTGCAAGCACCATCTCCCAGCAAACAGCCAAGAATCTTTTTTTATGGCCCCGTTCCTCCTGGTTCAGGAAAGGTCTGGAAGCCTATTTCACCCTGCTCATTGAGTTGATGTGGCCCAAAGAGCGGATCCTGGAGGTTTATCTCAATAGCATGGAGACCGGAAAAGGTATCTACGGCGCGGAGGCTGTGGCGCGCCTTCACTTTAATAGCAGCGCCCAAAAGCTGTCGGCATCGCAGTCGGCATTGATAGCCGCCACCCTGCCCAATCCACGGGTTTACAGTTCTAAAAATCCGTCGGCCTACATGCAGAGACGACAGGCACGCATTCTGAGTCAGATGCGGAACGTACGTCTTCAGGAAGATTAACATGATTTGCTGTCGCGATGGAACCCTAAGAAACAGGTTCTCAGATTTGGCCGTGAGAAAGAATATCGCTAATTTTACGATCCGATAGAAGCAGAGCGAATGAACGCAGAAGAGAAAAAAATTGTCACCAGGATGGTTTCCATCTACTGCCGGTCGGCACACGGATCAAAAGCACAGTTATGTGATGAATGCAATGCACTGTTGATATACGCTCACCAGCGTCTCGAGCGTTGTCCGTTCGGAGAAGAAAAGCCTACTTGCGCCTCCTGTCCCATTCACTGTTACAAGTCTGATATGCGACTGAAAATAAAAGAGGTTATGCGTACAGCGGGACCCCGTATGTTGTTCCTGCATCCCATTGATGCTGTGAAACATTTTCACAAAGAACGACAACGAAACCGTCACTTTGCGGCAAAAGCAAAATTATCCAAAAAAACAGAATAATTGCCTTTACTCAATCTCCATAGTGTGATGGCTGATGTGCTTGCCAGGCACAACGAGCTGATTCCCGTGCTGAACCGCTTTGGTATCAGGATCGGTGTGGGGGAAAAGACGGTGCAGGAAATCTGTCTGGAGCATCATCTCAATCCCGATCTTATTCTCACGGTACTCAATGTATACCTCGACGATACTTACCTGCCGGAGTCGTCGCTCACCTTGTTCGATGCGGAACCCATAGCCGATTACTTTCGTCATACTGTGGAGAATTATCTGCACGCACTGGTACCCAACATCGAGGTCCACCTCAATGCCCTGATTGCTACGGCCGGTACCGAAAACAAAGAACTGGGCATGCTCCGCATGTTGTTTTTAAAGTTCAAGGAGCGGATGACCAACTACCTGCAGAAAAATGCAGAATACAGCGATGATTTTCCCGACGATCTGCTGCACGATCTGAAGAACATTCTCATCAAGCACCTCTCGGTTGAACACAACCAGAACCTGAGTTATGCCGTGATTTTCTCACTGCACTCTTTCGAGAAAGACCTTGCTGCGCACAACCGGTTACGCAACAAGGTGTTGAAGCCAAAACTCAATGAACTGGATTCCTATGGCATACAGCAGTTGCAGGAAAACATTTCGAACGAACACGACCATCAAAAGGAGGAGTCTGATCATCAGCTCACCAATCGGGAAACTGAAATACTCCGCCTTATCGTAAAGGGATATCTCAACAAGGAGATCGCCGACGAGCTGAATATCAGTCACAATACGGTGTTGACACACCGCAAGAATATCATTACTAAAACCGGTATCAAAACTGTATCGGGACTCACTTTCTATTGTATCCGCAAAGGTTTGATATCCATGTAAAATTTTATACACAACGCATATGTCAAAAAATACATTCCTTCGCGGTCCGCTTACCAATTACGGTGAGGTGTCCGAGCAAAAATATGATCTGGCCATTCTTCCCTGGGGAGCCTTTGAACCACATAACCATCATCTTCCTTATCTGACCGATTGTATCCTGTCCTATGAGATTGCCTGCGACTGTGCCGATCAGGTGTACGACCGGGGTGTTACCTGCATGGTGCTGCCGCCGGTCTGGTTAGGCTCACAGAACGCGGGTCAGTGGAACAAGCCTTTCTGTGTGCATTCACGAAGTGAAACGCAAAAGGCAATCCTCAGCGACATCGTCACCTCCCTTCACGGGCAGGGTTTCCGGAAGCTGGTCATCATCAACGGTCATGGCGGAAACACTTTCAAACCCTATATCCGTGATCTGGCGATGACTTTTCCCGACTTCCGCATCGTGGTGGCCGACTGGTGGGCGATAGTCCCCACGAATGGCTATTTTGAGGAGAAACCCGATGAACATGCCGGTGAGCAGGAAACGTCCGTGATG
>DFYK01000112.1 GCA_002383605.1 Proteiniphilum sp. UBA4084
ATAACAAACACAAGAGGGAATGTACATATTACTTACGGATAAGTTCTTAGTATATCATCGGTTGGTTGGTGCCGTTCCTTTATGCAGCGACAATTAATTTTTCAGCAACGTGTGCACCATCATTGTTGCACAAATGAATTAAAGATACACCTGCCATGTCCCGTTGCCGGTTCTCTGCCGGAAGATATTTCTGGTATTCATACCAAAATATAGTCACTTATCAAAGAAAAAAGGTTTATCTTGGTTTCCCTAATTCGTGAAGACACTCTGTGTGAGAAAAGTTTTCAGCAATTGGTACTTGCGGGGGACTGGATGGTTTTTAAATAACCGGGAGATTGAGAGGAAGAGAGCGTTCCTCCTTCTTGTATTGAAATGGAAACGATGTTTGAGAATTCTCCTGTACCGATACAACCAAATCTTTAAAAGACTGAAGAGCCCTTCGAATATGTTTTCAACGAAACACCGACAATTATGGCACAACAGGAAGACGTGATAAGCAAAACGTGGATCAGAAGATACCTCGTCCATAAGGACCTAAAGGTTCATGATACAAACTGCCTTGAGAGACTCCCCTAGCTCCGGCTGTGCCTCTTTTCAGTTTATCTTTGGAGCTCCCCATTTACTTCACATTGGAAGATACTATCCCCATGGTACTTATCAGGGCACGATCACAACCTTGATGGGATCTTCGCCAGCTATTTCCCTGGCTGCTACCCGAACCGCCATTTCCGCCTCTGCAAGGGGGAATCGGTGAGTGACCATCTTTTCCAGCGCATATTTTTTCGACTCCACCAGTTTGATGGCAGGAATGACGGAGACCATATTGTGGCTGAACGTCCCGAGCAGTTTTACTTCCTTGTAGATCACCTTGTCCATCATGAGAGGGATTTCCGTGTCCATGCCATAGAGTCCGGGCATTACGATTGTTCCTCCTCGTCCCACAAGATCGAAGCTGGTGATCAGACCCTGGGGATGGCCGGATACCTCCATTACGATATCAGCCATTGAGCCGCCTGTTATGTCTCGCACCAGTTCAACGGGATCTTCTTTATCTATATTACAGCAATGTGTGGCTCCGAATTCCCGCGCAAGTTCCATTCTTGATTGATCGATTGATGTGCCCGTAACGATAATATGTGCCGCACCTGATTCACGGGCCGCCACAACTCCGGCTAATCCCTGTTGCCCCGGTCCCTCAATCACAACGGTGTCTCCAATGGTGACACCGCCGATTATACGCAACCACCGTATAGCATTTCCCAGAACGGCCGAGATCAATACTGCCGCCTCAAGAGGCACATCCCTGCTGATCTTGTGGACATTCGCATTAGGGGCGATATAGAGATATTCACTGTAGGCGCCCCAGAGATGTTTGGGGTCATTGCAGGATATCATCGATCCGTAACAGAACTGCGATTCACACTGCACATACTTGCCCATACGGCAATTCCGGCAATGTCCGCATCCGAAGGCATATTCCACAATGACACGATCACCCTTCTGGACGCCGTGATACTCTGCTGCTGTTTCTCCGATCTCAGCAATCTCGCCGACCATTTCATGACCCATAATAATGGGGAAAGGCCGTGGTTTTCTGCTCTTCTTTCCGTGATACATTCCCACGTCAGAGCCGCACACACCCACCATTTCGACTTTCAGCAGCGCATCCACCGGACCGATTTCCGGAACGTCAAACACTTTGAGTGACATCTTCCCCGGCGCTTCCAGTACCATCGCTTTGCTTTTCATAACGCTCACACCTTTCATACAAGGAGGATTCAGTGGTTCAGTTTCTCATGCCTTGGCTCGGTCAAACCACCGTCAATGACTTTTTTCTTCACTCTTCTGTTCCATTTCCCGCCAAAGAACGGAAAGGGATTTCAACTTTTTTGCCTGCTGTCTTGTTTGGTTACCCCCAGTATCTGCCGTGCTTCTTGAGATGTGGCGACCTCTCTGTCCAGGAGGTTCGCTAGCTTTACAACTTTTTCCACCAACTGGGCATTGCTTTTTGCCAGGACTCCCTTGCTGATATACAAATTGTCCTCAAGCCCCACCCGGGCGTGGCCACCAGAACTGATAGCCGCTGCCACAACAGGGTAATGAGCGGGTCCCACACCAAAGGAACACCACAGAGCATTATCCGGGAGCAGGCTGCGCATGAAGACGAAATCCTCCAGCGTGGCACCGATCCCCCCGGGTATGCCAAGACAGAGCTGTAACAGAGGAGGATCTTTGACCAGCCCTTTCCTGACCAGATCCTTGGCGATAAGGATGTCACCGGGTTCGAAGACTTCCAGCTCGGGCTTCACCCCGGCATCCCTGATCATAACAGCCATCTTTTCCACTATGGGGAGCAGATTGACAAAGGCCCTGTTCCCCATGTTCATGGTGCCAATATCAAGGGAACAAATTTCCGGGCGTAATCGCACGATATGTTCGACCCGTTCCTCGGGAGATTTCAACCCCGACGCGTCCCACGTATTGGTAGCCTCGTCCCATAGCAGCCGCCCTCCCGTGCCGGTGGTGAGGTTGATGACCATGTCGCACTTTTCGCGAATGCGTTCAAAGACTTCACGATATAGCTCAAAATCCATGGAGGTGGCATGCGTCTTCAGATCACGGACATGCACGTGACATACCGCCGCGCCGGCATGATAGCTTTCAATGGCGCTCTCTGCTATTTCCTTCGGGGTTATGGGAGCATTCGGGTTTTTATCCCGGGATGTTGTGTTGCCAATCAAGGCAACATTGATAATCAGTTTTTTCATACAACGACCTCCTTGTTTCTAAATGTGGTTTTCATCTCAAAAATTGAACGATACCGAATTGTTTGACAGAAAAACATATCCACGCACAACCCAGCCGGCAAGTAACCCGGGGGCTTGATGATCTGATCGTGTTATGTGGCAGGCAATCCCATAAAGGTAACCGACATCGCCTGATCTCACATTTCATAAAATTTTTAAAGAAAAAATAATCTGTGCGACAGAATCAAGAGTCTTCGGAATCCATTCACAGGCCAGCCTTTTTGGCCTGCGCTTTAGGCCAACCACGGCATGACGTAATGCAATTGGTAAACTTTACATCGGGGTGTTTACCATGATCGAATTGTAATGACAAGTCTTATCTTAATTGCTTGTCTTATCTTAATTGCTCTTGGATCGTAGCTGTTGTGCCATAATCGCAAAACGAATCTGGGAATACGGGAGGACTCAACGAATATCTTGCCACCATAAGTCCTTAATGCGCAAACCATTTAATGCAATATATCCAGCAGGATTTTCCCTGATAATTTGATTGCACGTGCATCCCGTGAAAATGAGATTTTTCGACATGCGATTCCCGGCCGTGGAAAAGTGTCAACATAAAAGGCTGTCAACATAAAAGGCTTGACATGGATTCAGAGAATATGCTTCTATGAGTAAACTTTTATAATAAATGTTTTATGGATCGGGAGGGAAAGGACCCGTGTTGGTTGAATTGTAAAAGTTGCCCATCATGTATCTGTCTCATGCAAAAGAGGTTCTTTGTATGGTCCGTGAGAAAAAAATTGGGGCTAAGATCAGAGAGATTCGTAAGTTGAAGGGGATGACCCTGGAAGTACTGGCCCAAAAAACGAATTTGACCAAGGGCTATTTATCGCTCTTGGAAAACGACAAGAAGATTCCTCCCGTTTCGACGCTGCTCACGATTGCTCAGGCGCTCGATACTCGTATTTCCGATATTTTCGGTGAGACCGAGGAAAACGCCTCCATCTCAATTGTGAGAAAGGATGAGCGCCTTGCAATGGCCCACCCGGGAACCATGTTTGGCTATCATTACGAATCCCTTGCGTACAAGTATAAAAATAAAAGCATGGATGCATACATACTCACCCGGCCCGCCGATCCGCAATGGAAACCCGTCATGTTCAAGCATGAGGGGGAGGAAATGCTGTATATTCTGGAAGGCGTGACGGAGTTTCACTACGGCCAGGAATCATACATCCTGAGGGCGGGAGATTGTGTCTATTTTGACAGCAGTGTGGAACATTACGGAAAAAGTCTTGGCGATAAACCGGTAAAAATGCTCATGGTGGCCACCCTGCCGGCACAGAAAAGGCAAAATGCAGAGTAGGTAAATTTTTCTGATTAATAATCAACGGGGCAGGCAGTATCGGTATCGTGATTCGTCCGTCTTCTGACTTGGTGCATCAATGACAGGGTAATTGCACGATGTAACTCGTATGGCATGAGGCGATAACATAAACCAGGTAAACAACACACAGGAGGTAAGAACTATGAGGAAGAAGACTTTGGGTATCGTTGCGCTTTCGGTATGCTTTCTTTT
>DFYK01000073.1 GCA_002383605.1 Proteiniphilum sp. UBA4084
ATGATATACAGGATAAAATTGAATTGAGTCGTGATGGAGGAACCACACGTATTGCCAGCACGAGTAGTATGTTTACTATGCAGGCTGTGGCGGTGGAACCGGTTGTGGAAGCATACAATTACCGAAACGTAGTCACCATCTCGGTACAGAATTATCGCGGTAGTGCATTGGTGGAAATAATTGGCAGCAAGGGCGCAAAACAAAGCTTTTTCGAGGTATACGATATGGGATTCGAAGCCATACCGCTCAACGGTATCCCGGCCGGTGAATATACCCTGCGTATTACCTTGGGTAACGAAGTATTTACAGGAACATTTAACAAAGGAAAAAATGGACATCGCTAACAGCAAAAACGCCAACTACAAACAGGTACGAAAGTACCTGCTGACAGATGTGGAATCTTGCACATTCACATTTTCAGATGGCCTTAAAAGCAGGGTTGAACCGTCACCCGATAAAGAAATCGTGCTGGTGAAACTGATTCCGAGGGCTTCCAAATCGAAGAAGTTCGAAGATAGCGTCCTCCGGAACTTCATGACGGCAAAAAACGTGAATGAACTTGCCGGAATGTGCCGTTACGATTGCGTGAGAACTTTCACACGTCATTTCAAGAAAAGTTTCGGGGAAACTCCGTACCAATGGATGCTCGACCGCAAAATGGAAGAAATTCAGTCACTGGTACTCAGTTCCGATATGACCATCACCGAGATTGCAAAAATGTATGAGTTTAAAAATGTATCGCATCTGGTTAATGCTTATACCAAACGATACGGTGTTTCACCGCATAAAAACAGATTATCGAGTGCTATCTGACTCTACCTTTTTTACAGACAATTATGTCAACACAATCTTTATAAAACATGCTCATAACTGTAGGTGAAACAGAAAAGCGCCCCCGGGAGGGAGGCGCTTTTAATATTGTATGCGGTGACAGATCTCTTTAGATCCATCTCATATAAGCAAAATCCATGCGATGCGGTAGATCAGCATTAACAGGGTATACACGCAATCCGTATTGGTGATTCCCGGGATCGTTCAACGCCTTGCGGGTCTCAAAATAAAGCAGTTGCCCTTCAGTTTTTACCAGCTCGAATTCGTAAGACTCAACAAACACCGGATTCTGGTCTATGCTGTCGTGATCCACAACCACGCACTCTACGGCCAGATCGCACTGCAGGTCTTTCCGATCAATCACAACCTGACCGTATACCTCCCGGTTGGTGTCATTGTAATCCATCTTCTGATTGGGATTGAATTCGAGTTTTACCACTTCAAACCTGTCCCACTTAGAGGCAGTATCTTCCTTCCATTTCGCAATCTCTTTTGCTTTTGCGTAATTGTTCTCGTGCAACTTTGCCGAACGCGCTGCCAGTTTCTTATAGAAAAGATGATAGTAATCGTCCATCATGCGCTTGGTGGTGAATTGGGGTGCAATCTCTGACATCGACTTCTTGATGTATTGTACCCACTCAGCCGAATAACCGTTGCTGTTGTGTGCATAATAGAGCGGGATAATTTCATTCTCCAGCAGCGAGTAGATGGTGGTGGCGTCCAGCTCATCCTGATATGCCTGGTTGTCGTATGTTTTTTTGTCAGTCAATGCCCATCCGGCACCCTGCTTGTATCCTTCATACCACCAACCATCGAGTACCGAGAGATTCAACACCCCGTTCATCTCGGCTTTCTCTCCCGAGGTGCCCGATGCTTCCTGGGCTCGGGTAGGCGTGTTGAGCCAGATGTCCACACCGGAAACAAGCCGTTTGGCTAAACGCATGTCGTAGTTCTCCAGGAAGATGATCTTCCCAAGGAACTCGGGACGACGTGAAATCTCAACGATCTGCCTGATCAGTCCCTGCCCACCGCCATCGGCAGGATGTGCCTTCCCGGCGAAGATAAACTGTACCGGGTGTTTTGGGTTATTAACGATTCGGGATAAACGATCCAGATCGGTGAACAGCAGATGTGCCCGTTTATACGTGGCAAACCGTCGGGAGAAACCGATTAACAGCGCATTCGGGTTTACTTCTTCCAGCATGGTCATGATGCGCGACGGATCGGCCTGGTTTTTTAGCCATCCTTCTTTAAATTCT
The DNA here is from genome assembly GCA_002383605.1 of Proteiniphilum sp. UBA4084. Classification (GTDB taxonomy): domain Bacteria; phylum Bacteroidota; class Bacteroidia; order Bacteroidales; family Dysgonomonadaceae; genus Proteiniphilum. The sequence goes on from DFYK01000073.1 coordinate 2,091, forward strand.
ACCTGGATATAATCAACCAGTTTCTTTTTCAGATGCATGCGTAACTCCCAAAGCTCATCGTCACTCACGTTATAAATGTTTTTCCAGATGTCGGCATTCGACTGATCATCATAGAAATTATCGCCAAAGAATTTCTCATACAGCGCTTTCACCGAAGAGGTAGCCCAGCTGGGCAGGTGCACACCATTGGTCACATAGCCCACATGCAACTCTTCCGGGAAATATCCGCTCCACACAGGCTGAAACATCTTTTTGGAGACAGTGCCGTGCAACTTGCTCACACCGTTGGTCTCCTGGGCTGTATTGAGCGCGAATACACTCATGGAGAATCTCTCGTTGCTACCCGGATTGGCACGACCCATATCCATGAACTGCTGCCAGGGTATGCCCAGTCGCTGTACGATGGGTGTCATATATTTGGCGATCAGCGGCTCGTCGAAATAGTCGTGACCTGCCGGCACAGGGGTGTGCACCGTATAGAGCGAGGACGCGCGCACAACCTCCAGCGCTTCGTGAAAAGAAAGTTTTTCTTCCTGCACGTAGTCAAGCAGGCGCTGTACACTGATAAAAGCTGCGTGTCCTTCGTTCATGTGATATACCTCTTTCCGGATACCCAGTTTCTTTAACAGCAATATCCCGCCGATTCCCAGCAGATACTCCTGTTTCATGCGGTTTTCCCAGTCACCTCCATAGAGCTGGTGTGTGATGGAACGGTCAAATTCGCTGTTCTTCTCGATATCGGTATCCATCAGGTAGAGGTTGATGCGGCCTACAGCTACTTTCCAGATGTTGGAATAAATGGGCCGGTCGTGAAAGGGCACTTCCAGAATCATGGGAGTACCATCTTCGTTCATTACCTGCGTGATGGGAAGATTGCCGAAGTTTTGCGCTTCGTAGTTGGCTATTTGCTGTCCCTCCACCGAGAGTGTCTGGGTGAAGTAGCCATAACGGTAGAGAAAACCAACTGCTGTCATGTCCACGTTGCTGTCGCTTGCCTCCTTCAGGTAGTCACCCGCCAGGATGCCAAGGCCGCCTGAATAGATTTTCAACACGTGCGTCAAGCCATACTCCATACTGAAATAGGCTACGCTGGGGCGCTCTGTGTTATGCGGCACCTCCATGTATTGTTTGAACTTGTCGTATACACGATGGATGCGCTCCATCAACTCAGCGTTTTTTACCACATTCTCCGTAATATCAGACTGCAGGTTCTGCAGCATCACAACCGGATTTTTTTCACTCTTCTCCCACTCTTCAGGATCTAAATTTTCGAAGATGGCTTTTACCTCTTCGTTCCATACCCACCATAAGTTATGGGTGATTTCCTCCAGGGGGCGCAACGGAGCCGGCAATTCTGCATGTACGTGTATACCTTTCCAGATGGGCGTGTTGGAATAACTTGTTTTTATGATCATTTTGCTGTCTTTTTACAATAACCAGTTACGATGTCGTTGAGAAACATAAAATTACATTACTGCGACAAATATAACATTTTTAATCTGCTTTAAGTTTATGCGGTTTTGATAATCTGATGAATGAGTTGTGCAAAGCTTTGCCATATGCCTCCTGATAAAAAGCGATGAAGTGCGACCAGTCGGCCTGATCCGATAAACGGACTGCCGCCTGCTTCAGCATCTTTATCTGCTCAACGCTTTTCAGGGAAAAGTCGTGAATGATGGATGCAATTTCTTCTGCCACCTCCGCCTGATTGTGATCGTTGCGATGAATCACTTCGATCCCGTCATCCAGCCCTTTCCGGTTACTCTGTTTCTCTGCCCACACACCAAACCCCGATAGCGAAGTGGTAATGGTGGGGATGGAGAAAGCCACGCTCTCATGGGGTGTATATCCCCAAGGCTCGTAGTAGGAGGGAAAAACAGAGACATCAAGCCCAATCAGCAGATCGTAATAATCGAGGTTGAAAACCCCGTCGTTCCCGTTTAAATAAGAGGGGACAAAAATGATCTTTACGCTGCTCTCCTTTGAATTGGTGAAACCCAGATGATGCAGTTGGTTCATGATCAGGTCGTGCTGGGGGTCAACGAGTTCGTGCGTGACGAAGGAGGAATGCGGAGTCTGAAGATCTTCCCGGGGCCCGCTGATCCAGCCGGGAACCATGATGAAGGCAATGACATCTTTGGTCAGTTCCGGCATCGTGCGCAGATGATGCATGGCTTCTATGAACACATCAATACCCTTGTTCTTGTATTCATAGCGGCCACTGATCCCGATCAGCAACGCATCGCGGTGCAATGTATAGCCGACGGTCTTTTCCGCTACAGCAAGCAATACTTTCCGGGCTCTCTTGCGTGCCTGTATGTGGGCATTGCCTTTTGGAATAAAATCCTTTTCAAAACCGTTGGGAGTAACCACTTCCGGCTGTCGCCCCAGGAACTGCGCACACTCCCTGGCAGTGATCTCACTCACCGTGGTGAGACAGTCAACATTTTTTGCGGCTGCTTTCTCAATGGAATGCTTGGCAACCATGTTCAGCTGACGCGCCATCTGGTCGCCGTTATACTCTTTCAGATGATCGTAGAGAGGCAGGTTGTTACCGGCAATAGAACGGCCTATGGAGGTGGCATGCGTGGTAAACAGGGTAGCTATTTTAGGGACATGCTTTTTGATATAGAGTGCCCCGGCACCCAGCATCCACTCATTGAAGTGGGCAACCACATTATCTGATTCCAAATGATGAAAACGGTGGAAACTTTCAATGAGAAGGCCGGTGGCATAAGCGAATAGGGTCGATTCAAAATAATCGCCGTAAGCAAGAATGGAATCTACCCCGTAATCTGTCCACATCTTTGCATATATCTCATTTTGACTTTCCTGAAATTGTTCAAACTTTACCAGAAAGACAATAGGCTGTCCCGGCACGTCCCACCTGCCGGCACGAACCTCCAGATGCTGGCTCTGAAACGCATAGTCGCGCCATGAGGGATAAAGGCTTTGATCTTCACGAAACCAGGGACTCTCCTGCTCCTTCCATATGTCGGGGCCGATAAAAAAAATCCTGTCTTTATAGCGTTTTTGGAGTGAACGGGCACGTGTGGATAAAACGGTGTAAATGCCCCCTACCTTGTTGCATACCTCCCAGCTGGTTTCGAAGATGTAGCCGGGGGCATACCTGGAATCTATTTCCATATTTATATATTCTTGTCTCAAAGGTACAAAGGTAATAAAAAAATGAGTTAACTTTGCACTTTCATCTCAATGGCTGAAACATTAGACATTACGCAGTTGCAGCAGCGGGTGGAGAAGCACCCCAATATGGCAGCGGCAGGCTCTTTGCTGAAAAACGTGCATGTTTTATCGGTGACGGGTTTGCACGGTTCGTCGCGCGCCATGTTTTCAGTCGGCCTGTTTCATAAACTTTCCCGTGTATATCTTTACATCCTGAATGATGCCGAGACGGCCGGTTATTTCTACCACGACCTCATCCAGATAATGGGAACGGGAGAAGTACTTTTTTTCCCGTCGGCCTACAAGAGGGCATCGAAATACGGACAGCTGGATCCAGCCAGTGAGGTGCTTCGCACGGAAACACTGAGCAGGCTGCAAGGCGAGGATGCACCGTTTATCATCGTGAGTTACCCCGATGCCTTGTCGGAAAAAACCGTTTCAGGCGAACAGTTGAAAGAAAATACACTGAAGGTGACGACGGGTGAACGGCTGGATTCCTCTTTCGTGAGCGAGGTGCTCGACAGTTATGGCTTCCAATATGTGGATTATGTGTATGAACCGGGACAGTATGCCGTGCGGGGAAGCATTCTCGATGTGTTTTCTTTTTCTGCCGAGTATCCTTACCGGATCGACTTCTTTGGCGATGAGGTGGAGACCATCCGCAATTTCGACCTGGAAACACAGCTCTCGAAAGAAAAATTTCATGATATTCGCATCGTTCCCGCTTTTGAACGCACCGGAATGAAGCAGGCTTCGCTCTTTGACTCGCTTCCATCTTCCACAATCGTCGGTGTGGAAGATATCCGCTGGATAAGCAGTCGCGTGGAGTCGCTCAACGAAGATGGACTGCACATCGACCCGAAAGATGTGGAATTTGTGAAGGCAGACCTCCTCTCAACAAAGGATTTCATGCAGGGCATACAATCTTTCAAACAGGTTCGGTTCGATGCCAGAATGCTGGATATACCCGATGCCGTCATCGACTTTCATACATCCATGCAGCCACTTTACCACAAGAACTTCGATATGCTGAGTGAATCGCTTCACCGATTCCGGGAGGATGGCTATGCACTCTATATACTCAGTGACAGTGAAAAACAACAAAAGCGACTTTATCATATTTTTGAGGACCGAAACGATCCGATCGACTTCACGCCGGTGAACAAAACCTTGCACGAGGGTTTTTCAGATGAGACGCTGAAAATCTGCTGCTTTACCGATCATCAGATATTCGACCGCTTTCACAAATACAGCCTGAAATCCGACAGAGCGCGATCGGGAAAGATTGCACTTACACTCAAGGAACTGAATCAGTTGCAGCCGGGCGACTTCGTGGTACACATGGATCATGGTATTGGTAAATTTGCCGGACTGGTGCGTCTGCGCATTGGTGACAAGGTGCAGGAAGTGATTAAACTCACTTACCTGAACAACGACGCCGTATTCGTTTCGATACATGCGCTGCACAAGGTGTCGAAATACAAAGGGAAAGAGGGTGAGGCGCCCCAGCTGAACAAGCTGGGCTCCGGCGCATGGGAAAAGGTGAAGGAGCGTACCAAATCGAAGATCAAAGACATCGCGCGCGACCTGATTAAACTGTATGCACAACGTCAACAGGAAAAGGGTTTTGCCTATTCAAAGGATACCTACCTGCAGACGGAGCTGGAAGCTTCGTTCATGTACGAGGATACACCCGACCAGATCAAAGCTACACGCGATGTGAAGGCCGACATGCAGAGCGAGCAGCCCATGGACAGATTAATCTGCGGGGATGTGGGCTTCGGAAAAACGGAAATCGCCGTTCGTGCTGCTTTCAAGGCGGCTACCGACGGGAAACAGACGGCTGTGCTGGTGCCGACCACCGTGCTGGCTACGCAGCATTATCATACGTTCAGCGACCGGCTGGCCAACTTCCCTGTGAAGGTAGATTACCTGAGCCGCGCACGCACATCGAAAGAACAGAAGGAGATTCTTGAACGGCTGAAAGAGGGTAAAATTGATATCCTGATCGGCACACACAGGCTGGTGGGTAAGGATGTGCAATTTAATGACCTCGGGCTTCTCATCATTGATGAGGAACAAAAATTCGGTGTCTCCGTCAAAGAAAAACTGAAGCAACTGAAGGTAAACGTCGATACGCTCACCATGACGGCTACCCCTATTCCGCGTACGCTGCAGTTCTCCCTGATGGGATCGCGTGACCTATCAACCATCGGTACGCCACCCCCCAACCGCTATCCGGTGCAGACCGAGGTAAACACCTTCGACATGGAAATTATCCGCGACGCGGTGAACTTTGAGGTAAGTCGCAATGGACAGGTCTTTATCGTGAATAACCGCATCCAGAATATTTATGAACTGGAGGCATTGCTAAAGCGGGAGATACCGGGTATACGCATCGCCGTGGGACATGGCCAGATGGATCCGAAAAAACTGGAGGGTGTGATCGCCGATTTTATGAATCAGGAACAGGATGTGTTGATTGCCACCACCATCATTGAGTCGGGAATAGATATGCCCAACGTGAACACCATCATCGTGATTGATGCACAGAACTTCGGGCTGAGCGACCTGCATCAGCTGCGCGGCAGGGTGGGGCGCAGCAACAGGAAAGCGTTCTGTTACCTGCTGGCGCCACCGCTTTATACGCTCAGCAGCGATTCAAGGCGCCGGCTGCAGGCCATAGAGAACTTTGCAGAGCTGGGCAGCGGCATTCACATTGCCATGCAGGATCTCGATATACGTGGTGCCGGAAACCTGCTGGGTGCCGAACAGAGCGGTTTTATAGCCGACCTGGGTTACGAGACATATCGTAAGATCCTTATGGAGGCTGTACAGGAACTGCGGAAGGATGAGTTTGCCGACTTGTATAAGGAACAGGAAAAGGCGAAAGCCGAAGAGCAGGATTTCGTGGGTGACGTATTGGTGGAGAGCGACCTGGAACTGATGTTCCCGGTGATGTATATTCCCAATGATGCTGAGCGTGTGGCCATTTACCGGGAACTGGATAACATGGAGACGGAGATCGAGATTATCGATTTCATGAAACGACTGGAGGACCGCTTCGGAAAGATACCGCCGCAGGGCAGGGAACTGATTCGTATTGTGCGGCTACGGCGTCTGGCAAAGTCTCTGGGGATAGAAAAGATTGTCCTGAAAAATGAACAGATGACCCTGAATCTGGTATCGGATGAGGATTCACCCTATTACAGCTCTCCGGCGTTCGATAAACTATTGTGGTTTGTGCAGGCACATGCCCGCCGGTGTCGCCTCCGTGAAATAGGGAAAAAGCGATCGGTTGTCATTCGCGACATCAGCACCGTGGAAACGGCCGTAGCGGTGCTGGAGGAGATGGTCGGGGCAGTTGTACCTGCTTAAATCACAAAATCAAAAGGTCCGTTAAATTCCTTGCCTGCCCTGATCCTCACATCCACGGGGTTGGTCACCAGCGAGTAGGGAATCACACTTCGTGTGAGCCATGCACCCCCGCCAATGGTGGAGTCGTGGCCAATGACAGTAGTTCCGCCCAGGATGGTGGCATTGGCATAGATCACCACGTTATCCTCCACTGTTGGATGCCTCTTCACATCCGACAGTTTTTTCTCTACATAAAGCGCTCCCAGCGTTACACCCTGATAGATTTTCACATTGTCTCCAATTTCTGCTGTTTCACCGATCACAATACCGGTCCCGTGATCCATGAACAGGTTCTTGCCTACTTTGGCCGCCGGATGAATATCGATACCCACTTTCGAATGGGCATATTCTGAAAAAAGCCGTGAGATAAGCGGCAGACCAAGCAGGTAAAGTTCATGGGCAATGCGGTGTACGCAGAGCGCNNTCCTTGTATAATCGTTGCTGAAGCAGCGGAAATTTTTGAAAGAAGGCTTCCGTCTTTTCATCGGCTGCCTCTATGTTATGAATGCTGGCGATGTTCGCATGAAGTTTCTCCGCTGCTTCCCGCAGCTCCACCTGCACCTCACGGGAGTCGGGGCAGTTGCAAATGGGAAACATGAGTGAGACCAGCGTCTCGATGACTTTCTCCAATTCGCATTTATCGATGGGTATGTCAATGGACTGGGGGCGAAATTGCTCAATCAGTTTATAGGTGTTCTCTGTCATAATGTAAATCTAATAAATCCAGTTCATAAAGTTAAGGGTAAAAGACGAGAAATCAACTCGTCTCCCAGAGCCTTCTTCACTTCAATATGTTTGAGGGTGGCTATCACGAATGGATTCTTTTCGAAAGCACCCCGCACATATTCAAAATCCATTGCCCGATCCTGAATATTGCCATCGGCCCCAAACCCGGTTTTGAAAGAGAGGGAGAATTCCTTCTTTGCATCACAATAGATCATCTCGTCGAGACTCACCACGCTCTCTTTCCACTTTTCCACAATCCCGATCACATCTGCTGCAGTGATCTCGTCTGCTTTAAGCTGATAAAACGATTGAATCTTATCCCAGGCCCAGGTCCATTCGTCCACGTAATAATCCTGATGCAGCTTCTGGAAAATGCGATTGATATCCTTCAGTTTTGACAGTTCTCCTGATTCAATTTTGTTCAGCAAATCGTCGATTTCCGATTTGGGGGCAATCAAACCCGAGATGTCGACCCACTCTCCCAAACCCGGCCTGTCGCCGGGCTTAAGTTGTTGCCTGATCTCTTCGTTGCTTCCGAAATGGATGCCTTCCAGCCTTTTAATGATGGAGTTTCCCAGAAACTTGTGGATGATGATCTCATAAAGGTGAAGACCTTTATGCAGGGCCCGATTGGTGATGATACAACTCTGGAATGTATATAACTCGGAGGTTTCCCCTGCTGTTGCCTGAAGGTTCTTCAGTATCTCCATGCCGGCAAATACCTTCTGAATGGTATAGGGACTGAGCAGATTGAAATTGATGCAATCCAAGCGGTTCGGATCTTTGCGCCGATCCCGTTCCGGCCATTTCTTGGCATCGCGGATGGTACCCACGCTGCGCAGATTGACTGCCGGTGCGATATAGGTACTGTTGTCCTTTTCAATAAGATAGGAGAATGGCAAATTGGATGTGTCGGCATGCTGTGAGTGACGCCCTAAAATCAGTGAGAAGGCGCCTACCTTGGCAGGCCACAGCACGTAAGAATTACTGGTCGTCTTGGCGCCCCGCTCAACAATACCCTGATGGATGGGCCCGAGCTTGTACATATGATTGCTCTGGTTGGATCCCGAACCGGCATTCATGAAGGAGAACATACCGGCAATAAGCAGGGTGGATTTATGATGCGTCACCGTGTAAGGTCCTGCAAAGAGGGCACAAGCCTCCCCGTTCTCACCCTGACAATTGCTGAAAAAGAGAGAGTCGGAGGCAGAATACCCATGATCGATGTGACAGGCCTGTCCCACGAAACAACGGGTAATAAAAGAGCCGCCATCGATCGTAGATCCGGAAGAGACAATAAAATCTTCGGCAATCACATTACGGCCGATATAAATCGGATCATGCACATTGCTGTTGATGCTTCCGTTTTTCAGTTTCATGGCACCGGTGATTTTGCAATGTTCACCGATGCGCACGTTCTTGATGTATCCAACGTTCACGATCTTACAGTGTGAGCCAATGGTACCTCTGTCTGATGCATGCTTGTCACAGTAAAAGTCGATGATCGCCTTCATGCGCTCAATCAGCGCCGGTCGGTGACGATAGAGGGAGTAGATGTAGGCAAAGTGTGCCGACAGCTTATCGTTGATATGCACCTCACGTCCGCCGGTCTCGTTCAGTACATTGACTTGCACCCCGTTGCCAAAAGTGGTCATACCGTCGACCAGAATCACATCCACATTCTGGATGAAACAATTGTCGCCGATCGTGTAGTTGGCAATATAGTTTTGCACATTCTCAATGACAACATTGTCTCCGATATCGCAATTGTGGATGACGGCATTGTTGATCCCGGTATGTTTTTGCAGACCGCCGGCAAGCTCAAACCAGTTCTCAAAAATGCCGAGACTGACCTTTCCCGAGAACTTTGTATTGTTTACATAACGGGGGTCAAACCCGTCTTTTACCGTCACCTGTCCCCAATCGGGACAGCTGCATCCCTGCTTTTCAAGTTGCTCTATCTCACCTTGTGTTAAATTCCTGTGTTGATGCATACGCGATAAATTTTATTTAATCCTTCTTACTCCTGCAGCTATTTGCTTCTTTGCGGAAGCGTTACTTTAAGAAAAAAGAGGTTCCCGGAAGGAAACCTCTCTGTAACATTATTTCTGTTCTTTGAGAGCAGCGTAAATAAGTCCTTCCAGCTCTTCAGCTAATTCAGGGTTATCTCTGACTGCAATCTTGGCAGCATCACGACCTTGTCCCAGTCTGGTGTCATTATAACTGTACCACGATCCGCTTTTCTTGATGATGTTCAACTCAGATCCCATGTCGATGATCTCTCCCGTACGTGAGATACCCTCGCCGAACATGATGTCGAACTCGGCCTTGCGGAATGGCGGAGCGACTTTGTTTTTGACAACCCGCACGCGTGTGGGCTTCCCGATTTGCTCTTCTCCCTCTTTGATGGGAGAACCGTTGCCCCGGATGTCGAGGCGTACGGAGGCGTAAAACTTCAACGCATTCCCACCCGTGGTAGTCTCCGGGTTACCAAACATGACGCCGATCTTCTCACGAAGCTGGTTGATAAAGATGCAGGTCGTGTTGGTCTTGCTGATGGCGGAAGTGAGTTTTCTGAGTGCCTGAGACATCAGACGGGCCTGCAGCCCTACGTTGGAATCACCCATGTCGCCCTCAATCTCTTTCTTGGGGGTGAGGGCTGCCACCGAGTCAATGACAATGATATCGACAGCCGATGAACGAATCAACTGCTCGGCAATCTCCAAAGCTTCCTCGCCGTTGCTGGGTTGTGAGATCAACAGCTCGTCGGTGTTGACACCCAGCTTGTCGGCATAAAAACGGTCAAAAGCATGCTCTGCATCAATAAATGCAGCAACGCCTCCGGCTTTCTGTGCTTCCGCAATGGCATGAATGGCGAGCGTGGTTTTACCCGACGACTCGGGGCCGTAGATCTCAATGACACGTCCGCGGGGATAACCACCCACGCCCAGTGCTACATTCAGTCCGAGTGAGCCGGATGAGATGACGGGTATTTCTTCTACCTTTTCATCTCCCATTTTCATGATGGACCCCTTTCCATACGTCTTTTCAATCTTGTCCATCGCTGCCCGCAGCGCCTTTAGTTTTTCACTGTTCTTGTTCTCTTTTTCTTCTTCCATGATGTACAGTTTCTTCCTTTTTTTCTTTTTGTCGTTTCACACATAATCTTTTCCCATCCCCAAAATCTGTTCGGCATGGTTTCCGGTATCCACTCCCTTCCCTTTGATGATGTGGCTGATGATGCCCTGTTCATCCACCAGAAAAGTGGTACGCACGGTTCCCATGAATTTTTTGCCCATCATCGACTTTTCTTGCCATACGCCGAAGACTTCTACCATTTTTTTGCCGGTATCCGCAATCAGCGGAAAGGGTAGCTTGTATTTGTCGATGAACTTCAGATGCGATTTTGCACTGTCGACACTCACGCCCAAAATCGCGTATCCTCCCTCCAGGAGATCGGTATATCCATCGCGCAGGCTGCATGCCTGAGCGGTACAACCCGGTGTGTGATCCCTGGGGTAGAAATAGAGAGCCAGCTTTTTGCCGGTATAATTGCTTGCTTTTACCGGGTTCCCGTTTTGATCGGTTCCCAGGTCTTCGGGTATTTTATCGCCAATTTGTAGTGCCATTGATTTTTATCAGTTAGAAATTTATGTCTCAAAGATAGTAAAAAACCAAAAATTTCGATGCTGTTCGAGGAAAAAGTACCGTTTTCTTAAAAAAGAGATCACCCAATCGCAACAATTATACTGTTTTGAACATCCCGCCGGGAAGTGAGGCCACTACATTTTTCATCTCCAGCTCTAACAGTGTCATAAACAGTTCAGTCACCGGCATATTGAGTGCAATGGCAAGGGCATTAACCTGCATGGCCCCGGAGTGGAGGAGTACCTGATAAACCTTTTCTTCACTTTCCGACAATTCCACAAAAAGATCCCGCTGTTTCGGAATTCCCTTTTTCTTTTCCTCCATCCATCCCATGTGTTTAAGCAGATCGTCTACCTCCTGCAGAAGCAGCGCTTTGTTGTCCGATATAAGCCGGTTACAACCCGAAGACATCTTGTCGTGAATACGTCCCGGCAGGGCAAAGACTTCCCGAAAGTAAGAGTTGGCGATGTCGGCTGTGGTGAGCGACCCTCCTTTCTCACCCGATTCAACTACAATCACCGCATCCGACATGCCGGCCACAATGCGGTTCCGTTTCACAAAGTTGTGCCGGTCGGGGTTGGTGCCACTGGGAAACTCGGTGAGAAGTGCCCCCTGCTGCAGCATGTCAATGGCTGTCTGCCGGTGCATGGAGGGGTAGATTCTGTCCAGGCCGTGACCCAGCACGCCGACTGTGGACAATCCATTCTGAAGGGCAGCACGGTGCGCATGGACGTCGATCCCGTAGGCCAGGCCACTGACAATTTGTATTCCGGGTAACTGTGCGGCAAGATCCCGGACGAATGTGCGGCAGAAGTCCTGCCCATACCGGGTTTCATTGCGTGTACCGACAATGGCAATCACCTTTTCGCGGTTAAAGTCGACCTTTCCCCTGGCGTATAACAATATGGGCGCATCCACACAAGGCGTAAGTCGTTGGGGATAATCATCGTCTGTGTAAAACAGGAGTCGAAGGTTGTTTTTCGTCACAAATTCCAATTCTTTCTCCGCCAGTCGCAGCACTTCCGGATTGCGGATCTCCTGTATCAACCGCCTGGTAATCCGGGGTATGAATTCCAGTGTGCGTGCCTCTTCCCGGAAAATAGCTTCCTCATCGCCCACGACCTCCATCAGGTTGCGGGCGTGCATCACTCCCACACCTTTTATCTGCGTGAGGGCAATTCGGTATAAAGATTTGTCGGGCATGTTTCTTAGGATTCAGGATTCAG
>DFYK01000107.1 GCA_002383605.1 Proteiniphilum sp. UBA4084
ATGGCCTCTGGGAAAATGAGTACAATGACCCCATCCCCGGGGAAACGTTTACCTATCCTGAGTTTAAGGGTTATTTTTCGAATACGAAATGGATGAATATTGAAACCGATGAGGGGACAATCTCTATTGACAACAGGAATCCCGATGCCTTTATCGGAGTATATCAGCCACGCGACGGCCGGGATAAACTGCTTTATACCTTTCCTGAAAGCGGATTGACCATACTTGATGTCATTCCGCCCGTGCGCAATAAGGTGAACACAACAGATCTTATCGGCCCCTCATCACAGCCTGTATGGGCAGCCGGAGAGAGAGGGGGCAGCATTGTCTTGAAATTTAAATAAAATCGGACTTTTTGGCTCTGTTTGAAATATGCACATCAAGGTAAAAAAAATAAGTATTATTGCACTGTTGCTTCTCCTATTGATACCGGGAGGATGCGTGAAAGAGGCACAGAAGGTTTCGCTCGAGGAGCAGTTCAGTAATCCGCGACCGGGTGAAACAGATCCCTGGACGTTCTGGTACTGGATGTATGGTGCCGTGTCGAAAGAGGGAATCACTGCCGACCTGGAGGCAATGCATGATATTGGCCTTGGAGGAGCTTACCTGATGCCAATCAGAAGCAATGCAGAAAATAAAACGTTCGAATATTCTCCTGCTTACGATCAGCTTACCCCCGAATGGTGGGAGCTGGTCCGTTTTTCCATGGAGGAGGCTGACCGATTGGGAATGAAAATGGGAATGCACATCTGTGACGGATTTGCTCTGGCAGGAGGCCCCTGGATTACGCCTGAAACCTCTATGCAGAAAGTGGTATGGAGTGACACGATTGTGGATGGGGGAGAACTGGACAACCTCTTTTTGTCTCAACCGGAGAGTTACGCGGGTTTTTATCGGGATATCGCACTGTTTGCGGTGCCTTTGAAGGGTTATCTCACTACCGATGATCTGCGGCCGGTGGTAACTTCCAATACGGAGGATAAGACTCCCGGTTACCTGGCAGACAGGAGCGGCTCCGGGACTTTCAGAAGCGCTGAGCCGTGCTGGATTCAGTACGCGTTTGATGAACCTTCTTTGTGCAGTTCCATTCACATTGTACCGGGTGGTAATAATTTTCAGGCGCAGCGGATGTCGGTCCATGCAAGCGATGATGGGATAAACTTTCGTCAGATAAAACAGCTTGTCCCTCCGCGTCAGGGCTGGCAAAACGGTGATGAGAATTTCACCTATTCCATCCCCGCAACCGAAGCACGTTATTTCAGGTTTTACTGGGATCCAGCGGGAACTGAGCCGGGCGCCGAAGACCTGGATGCAGCGAAGTGGCGGCCTAATCTGAAAATGGATCATATTTTTCTTTCGGGTGAACCCAGAATCGATCAGTTTGAAGGGAAGAACGGTTCTGTCTGGCGGGTAANNTGAGCTGCCTGATGAGGTTTGTATCGCTGAAGAGGACATCATCTCAATACCCGCCTCAGCGTTGAGCAATCATTTGCTGAATATTCAGTTGCCGGAAGGTAGATGGAAGATTGTGAGAATGGGGCATACCTCTACCGGCCACATGAATGCGACTGCCGGTGGTGGTAAGGGCCTGGAGTGCGATAAGTTCAGTCCCGAAGCGGTTAAGATCCAGCTTGAGAACTGGTTTGGCGCTGCTTTTGAGAAAACCGACCCTGTACTGGCACGCAGGGTTTTGAAATATATGCACGTCGATAGCTGGGAATGCGGCAGCCAGAACTGGTCGGCAAACTTCCTTGCAGAATTTCAAGAACGCAGGGGCTACGATCTTTCACCTTATCTGCTGGTTTATACAGGTCTCCCAGTCGGGAGCGCAGAAATGACAGAAGCTGTTCTGCATGATATACGGCAGACGATTGCAGAACTGGTGGTGGATGTGTTTTATGCTACATTATCGGATTTTGCCGGCGAATATGATTGTGAAATATCGGCAGAATGTGTTTCACCGACCATGGTAAGCGACGGGATGATGCATTACAGAATGGTTGATCGACCAATGGGTGAGTTCTGGCTGAACAGTCCCACGCATGATAAGTTTAACGACATGCTGGATGCCATCTCCGGTGCCCATATCTATGGAAAGAACATCATTCAGGGTGAAGGGTTCACGCAACTCCGTACCATGTGGAACGAAAATCCGAGAATGATCAAACCCTTGCTGGACAGGAATTATGCATTGGGGTTAAATATGATATTCCATCACGTTTATGTGCATAATCCCTATATTGACAAATATCCCGGTGTTACCCTCGATGGCATTGGCCTCTATTTTCAGCGTGATCAGACATGGTGGAATCAGAGCAAGGCTTGGATTGATTATGTCAAACGGAGCCAGACGATGCTTCAGCATGGAAAACCGGTGGTGGATATTGCCGTATTTAGCGGTGAAGAAACCCCTCGTAGAGCTGTCCTTCCGGAAAGGCTTGTAAATTCTCTTCCGGGCATCTTTGGTGAGGAGAAAGTCAATTCGGAGAAAGTACGTCTCGCGAACGAAGGACAACCGCTAAGGGTTGAACCGGTAGGGGTTACTCACTCGGCCGGAGTAACCGATGCCGGAGCGTGGATTGATGCATTGAAGGGATACAAGTATGATTCGTTTAACAAAGATGTGTTGTTAAACTATTCTCATGTGAGGAATGGAAAGCTTGTTACGTCAGGAGGGTTGGAATACTCCATGCTGATATTGCCGAAACCTTATCCATTATCGCCCCATGGTGAGTTGATGAGCATTGAGGTGGCCGAGAAAATAAAAGAGATTCAGGAAAAAGGGGTTACGGTGTTGTTGGGGGACAAACCCAACAAGGTACCCGGTTACGACGGTAAATCGGAGATGAGTAAGAGTGAGAACCGACTCAAGGAGCTCACAGATCGTATCTGGTCGGTTCCGGATGAGTACCTGTTACCCTATAACGACTCCGATTTCAGCCAGTTTGGCCTGGAAAGAGATCTCGATCTGAATGGTGAGGAAGATATTGCATGGACTCACCGTGCGGGTGATGGTGTGGATGTTTATTTTATCTCCAATCAGAAAGAGGAGTATCGCAATCTGGATATCTCCTTCAGATGTACAGGCAGGCAGCCTGAGATGTGGGATCCGGTGACGGGAGAAATGGAGATTGTGAAAAAGTGGACCGCAAAAGATAAAAGAACACAGATCAATCTTGATCTCGCGCCCTATCAATCATTGTTTATTGTGTTCAAAAATCCTCTCTGCAAAAGTTCTGTTGATCGTAAGTCCTCAGATAATAATGTCCTTGGAAAACAAACTGATCTATCAACAGGGGAGTGGAACATCCGCTTTGAGCGGGATTCTGCACTTCAGATTATCCGGAAGGAGTTATTTGACTGGAGTAAGGAAGAGGATAAAAGAATACGTTACTATTCGGGGACTGCCTTGTACCGTACAGTTTTTCAGTTTGAGAAGAAACCGGAGAATAAAAGGGTTTATCTGGATCTGGGTAACCTGCCAGATTTGGCAGATGTTTATGTGAACGATATGCATTGCGGTACAGCATGGACATATCCCGACAGGGTGGAGATAACAAAAGCTTTACAAACTGGATACAATAAATTGAATATAAGAGTAGTTAATGGATGGGCAAACAGAATAAAAGGTGTTCACGACAGAGTGGTAAAAGACGAAAATATATGGACCAATGCTACCTATTGGATAGCCGATCAGCCGTTACAACCATCCGGATTGCTCGGACCGTTAACCCTTATTGTATCAGATAAATAATGCATGTTTCACATATTTCATAAAAATCTAAATATTAGACTGACAATATTTTGTACTCTGTGGTAAACTTTGTTCAATAAAATTATAAGATGAAAAGAATCCTCAGTTCTTTCCTGTTTTGCTTGCTTTTTTCTTCACAATGGGTGCTCGCGGCAGGAATTAGTTTTCCCGCTTTTATATCGGACGGTATGGTGCTGCAACAGCGCTCCAATGCCCCGCTATGGGGAAAATCATCCGAAAACAGTGAAATAACCGTAGTCACCTCATGGGACAATAAAAAGTACATTACCCGGTCGGATGAAAAAGGCAACTGGAAATTACATGTAGCAACTCCGGCTGCAGGTGGGCCTTATTCCATCACCTTTGATGAAGCGGACAACAAGAGTACCTCCGTCAGTGCAACTACTCTCGGCAGTATAACAACCTCGGGCAGTGTGACTACCTCAGGTGACAGGACTAACCTCATTAGCAGTATTACGTTACACGATATTTTAATCGGGGAAGTGTGGCTCTGTTCAGGCCAGTCCAATATGGAGATGCCGATGAAAGGGTTTAAAAATCAGCCGGTGGAGAATTCGAACATGGATATTTTAAAATCCACAAATTCCAACCTGAGGCTGTTCACTGTGAAAAGAAATTCCACGATTGCACCGCAGGAGGATGTTAGTGGCGAATGGTCGGCTGCGGAACCTGCTTCAGTGCGGGAGTTCAGTGCGACCGGCTACTATTTTGGGAAACTGCTGCAGGAAATGCTGCATGTTCCTGTAGGGCTTATCAATTCAAGCTGGGGCGGCTCCTGGGTTGAGTCATGGATGGACAGTGAAATGCTGGCCTCTTTTCCGAAAGTTGAGATACCTGAAAATGAAAGTGATATTCGCGAAAAAAACAGAACGCCCACCACCCTCTACAACGCGATGATTGCTCCGTTGGCCGGGTATGCCATAAGAGGGGTGATCTGGTATCAGGGAGAATCCAATTATGATCGCCCCGAAACCTATGTAAACCTGTTTAAATCGATGGTGGCGGGCTGGCGCTCGGCATGGGGCCAGGGTGCATTCCCGTTTTATTACTGTCAGATAGCACCTTATGAATATGGACGGATCACTCCTGAAGGAGAGGAACCCATCAACTCGGCCTATTTACGGGAAGCACAATTGAAGGCGGAAAAAGAGATAGAAAACTCAGGAATGGTCGTGTTGCTGGATGCGGGGATGAAAAATGGAATTCATCCGGTGAAAAAAAGAGTTGCAGGCGAACGGCTTGCATTGCAAGCGCTGGCCAAGACGTATCATTTTGACGGGATTACTGCCGATTCGCCGATTTATAAGGAGATGTCGGTACAGGGTGATACCTGTGTACTGAGTTTTGACAGAGCCGAGATGTGGCTCACCGCACGAGAGGGAGAGTTGAACAATTTTACTGTCGCCGGTGAGGACAAGCTGTTTTATCCTGCCGAAGCCTGGATTAGCCGAAGCAAAGTGTATGTGAAGTCTGAGGCTGTAAAGCATCCGGTCGCTGTGCGTTATGCGTTTAAGAACTATGTAGAGGGGGATTTGTATGGTACTGAGGGCCTTCCTGTCTCTTCGTTCAGAACGGATGATTGGTAAGAACAGGACTTATTATAATAAGATATTGATTATAAAATAATTGGAAAAATATGGATAGCTTTCACCTGCGGAAGGGTATGATAAATGATTTGGGATGAAAAGAAGAAGTTGCTTGTTTGTTGGGTTTACTGCTTTTTTGGCTTTTTACTGTTTTCCTGCTTTCACAGTGAAGGGCAATGTGACAGATATGCCTGCTCATACTCAAACCGCAGAACAGTACCGGCAGGAAAATGCCGGTATCGCTATGTATAATCCCGTATGGCATACCCAAAGCACCGGATCCGATGAATCGATGCCCTGCGGTGGTGGAGATATCGGGTTGAACGTGTGGACCGAGAATGATGATATTCTTTTTTATATCTCCCGCAGCGGATCGTTTGATGAGCATAACATGCTGCTTAAATCGGGCCGCTTGAGGCTGAGACTGACGCCAAATCCTTTTACAGAACATAATTTCAGGCAGGAGCTAAAGCTGAAAGAGGGAAATATCGAGATTTCGGGCGGAGATACCAAAATCCGGATTTGGGTGGATGTCTTTAACCCGATCATCCATATGGAGATAACGAGTCCCAAGAAGATTGAAACGGAACTCTTTTATGAAAACTGGCGGTATAAGGATAGGCCGGTAAGGAAGGGAGAAGGTAATCAGAACTCCTATAAATGGGCTTTGCCCGATGGCTTAACCACGCACAAAGATATTGTGGAGGCCGATCAGGGAGCGGTACGCTTCTACCATAAAAATAGCCCACGTACCGTTTTTGATGTAACGGTGGAACAACAGGGAATGGAGAAAGTGAGGGATCAGCTTTATAACCCGCTAAAGAACCTTATTTCCGGTGGAATGGTGTGGGGCGATAACTTGAGCTACAGCCATACAGGTACCGGTATGTATGTCGATACAGATTATCAGTTCTGGTCATTAAAAAGCAAAAAACCTGACTCGGAACATCATATATACATTGCATTGCATACAGAACAGTCGGAGCGTGCCGAACGGTGGAAGGAAAATTTAAAGAAGTTGTCGAAAGAAGCTTACCACACATCTGCAAAACTGCAGACACAGAATTGGTGGAAAAATTTCTGGGAAAGAAGTTATATTTTTATCGATACGCACAAAGAGGGATCGGAATCCTGGAAGATCGGAAGGAACTATCAGCTCTTCCGTTATATGCTGGGATGCAATGCTTATGGGAGTTATCCTACCAAATTTAACGGGGGGCTGTTTACATTCGATCCTTCCGGCGTAGATGCGACGCAGACATTTACACCCGACTACAGAAAATGGGGCGGGGGAACGTTCACTGCACAGAATCAGCGACTGGTCTATTTCCCCATGCTCAAGGGCGGCGACTTTGATATGATGCATGTGCAGTTCGATTTTTATCTTCGGCTTTTGAAAAATGCTGAACTCAGGTCCCGAGTCTACTGGGGTCACGAAGGGGCATGTTTTACGGAGCAAATGGAGCTATTCGGACTGCCCAACCCGAGTGAATATGGATGGAAGCGCCCCGACTATTTTGATGAGGGAATAGAGTATAACGCCTGGCTGGAGTATCAGTGGGACACGGTGCTGGAATTTTGTCTGATGATGCTGGAAGCTCATACATACAACAACGAGGATATAGAAGAATACATACCCCTTATTGAAAGCTGCCTTACCTTCTTCAATGAACATTATACCTACCTTGCAAAGAGAAGAGGTGCTAAGTCGCTGGATGAAAACGGCCACCTGGTGCTTTATCCGGGGACAGCCTGCGAAACCTATAAAATGGCCTATAATGCCACCTCCACCGTCTCGGCATTACGGGTTGTATTGGAGAAACTGATTGATTATCACAATCACCATGTAGATCAACAGAAATGGAAAGAAATGTTGTCCCGTATTCCGCCGATTTCCACCAGGGAAATTGAGGGGAAGGAGATGATTGCACCGGCGAAGCTGTGGGAGAGGGTAAACAACGTGGAAGCGCCACAACTCTATCCGGTTTTTCCGTGGCGGTTGTATGGAGTAGGAAAAGAAGGGATTGATTTGGCGATCAATACGTACAAATATGACCCGGATATGCTGAAGTTCAGAAGCCACACAGGATGGAAGCAGGATAATATATTTGCCGCATGCCTGGGATTGATAGAAGAAGCCAAACGTCTGACAATGTTGAAGATGGGTGATGGACCGCATCGTTTCCCGGTGTTCTGGGGGCCGGGGTTCGACTGGACACCGGATCATAACTGGGGTGGGAGCGGCATGATCGGACTTCAGGAAATGCTTTTGCAGGAGACAGACGATAAGATATATCTGTTTCCTGCATGGCCACAGGAATGGGATGTACATTTCAGGTTGCATCTTTCCGGAAATAGAACCGTGGAAGCCGAACTGGTGAACGGCAGGCTGGAGAGGCTGGAAGTATCTCCGTCCTACAAAGAAAAAGATATTGTAAACATGATGAATAAAAAATGATGAGAAAAGGATACACGATATTTTATATCATAACGTTTTTTATCGTTTCGCTGACTGATATTCAGGCAGACAATCCGGAGGTATCAGTAGCAGGCTTTTTTGAGCTTGGTGAGAGCGGGAGGGTTCAATACAATTTTAATCCGGGATGGCGTTTTTTTAAAGGAGATATAGAAAACGGCGAATCGATGAGTTTGGATGATTCTGATTGGGAGATCGTTTCTATCCCCCATCCGGTTGAGCTGGTGCCTGCCGAGGCAAGCGGCGGACGTAACTATCAGGGGCCGGCCTGGTATCGAAAACACTTTGTAATAGATGCTTCACTCACAGACAGGGATGTTTCGCTCTATTTTGAAGCAGTGATGGGTAAGTCGATTGTCTATATCAACGGCAAAAAGGTAAAAGAACATTTGGGCGGATACCTCCCCTTTAGCTTGTCGCTTACCGACGAAGGTGTTCGGGTCGGTGATACCTGCCTTGTCGCGGTCTTTACCGACAATAGCGATGATAAGAGTTACCCTCCCGGGAAACCGCAATATACGCTTGATTTTGCCTATCACGGCGGGATTTACAGGGATGTCTGGATGATCGCCAAATCCAAAATTGCCATCACAGACCCCGTTGAAGCCAATAAAACGGCAGGAGGTGGCTTGTTTGTACATTTCGACAATATCAGTGAAGATCGTGCAGACATTTTTATCGATACCGATATCAAAAATTCGGACAGTCGGAGTAATAGAGCAACGCTGCTTACAGAACTTTGCGATGCATCTGGAAAAGTGTTGAAGAGGGTGAAAAGTGATGTCCGACTGGCGGCAGGGAAGAGCAAGGTTGTGAAACAAAAAATCAGTCTGAACAATCCCAATCTGTGGTCGCCCCGCAACCCCTATCTCTACCGGATCAACGCAAGGGTGATGGATGGCAGCAAGCCCCTGGACGGCGGAACTACCCGTATCGGGATACGGAAAGCTGAATTCAGGGGAAAAGAGGGTTTTTATCTGAACGGCAAACCCTACGGCCAGCTTGTTGGCGCCAACAGACATCAGGATTTTGCCTATGTAGGCAATGCTGTGCCCAACTCACAACATCGGCGTGATGCCAAAAAGCTGCGTGATGCAGGATGTGAAATCATTCGTGCCGCGCACTATCCGCAGGATCCCGCATTTATGGATGCATGTGATGAGCTGGGCATGTTCGTCATTGTGGCTACACCCGGCTGGCAGTATTGGAATAAAGATCCGGAATTCGGTCGTCTCGTACAGGAAAATAACAGGCAAATGATTCGTCGTGACAGGAATCACCCGTCGGTAATAGCCTGGGAACCCATTCTTAATGAGACCCGTTTTCCGCTGGACTTTTCACTTGAAGCCTTGAATGTCACAAAAGAGGAATTTCCCTATCCGGGTGCACCTGTTGCGGCAGGCGATCTGCACTCGGAGGGTATCGCAGATCATTATGGTTTGGTCTACGGCTGGCCTGCCGATGAAGGCAAAGCCGAACAGAGCATCTTTACCCGTGAGTTTGGTGAAAATGTGGACGACTGGTATGCCCACAACAACAACAACCGCGCATCCAGAAGCTGGGGAGAGCAGCCACAGTTGGTTCAGGCTCTTTCACTGGCCCAATCCTATGGTGAGATGTTTAAGAGTTCAGGACAGTTCATAGGCGGTGCACACTGGCATCCTTTCGACCATCAGCGGGGCTATCACCCTGATCCCTACTGGGGAGGCATATTTGATGCATTTCGTCAACCCAAGTATGCCTTTCAGATGTTTAAAAGCCAGGTGAATCCAAACAGATCACATCCCTTATCAGAAACTGGTCCCATGGTGTTTATTGCACATGAAATAACTCCTTTCTCGGGTAAAGATGTCGTGGTTTTCAGCAACTGCGATTCCGTTCGTCTGATTGCCTATGAAACTGACACGTTGGTTCAAAAGGTGGAAAATATTGAAAAAGGCATTCCCTATGCGCCGGTCGTGTTTAAAGATGTATTCGATTTTTGGGAGATGCGTAATTATACCTATATACAGAAAAACTGGAAAATTGTTAACTTTGTAGCCGAAGGGATTATAAACGGCGAGGTAGTCGCACGTACCAGGAAAATGCCTTCCAGAAGATCCACCAGGCTTAGGCTGTACGTGGATAATGAAGGCACATCGCTGGTAGCCGACGGGTCGGACTTTGTCACTGTGGTGGCTGAGGTCACCGACGATAACGGCAATGTAAAACGACTGGCAAAAGAAAATATCCTGTTTTCAGTGGAAGGTGAGGGTGTGATTATAGGCGATGCTCATATAGGAGCGAACCCACGGGCCGTTGAGTTTGGGTCGGCGCCGGTATTAATACGTTCGACAAAGACTCCCGGTAAAATAAAAATCGCAGCACGGACAGTGTTCGAAGGTACACATGCCCCGTCATCTGCCGAAATAGAGATAGAGAGCATTCCTTCCCCTTTTGCGTTAAACTACCTGGAAAAGGGAGGAAATTCAGGCAGCACAAGCCGTCGTGTTGACGGTAGTGCAGCTCAACAGATGAGCGAGGAGGAGATAAAAAGAGCATTGGAGGAGGTTGAACGTCAGCAGACCGATTTTGGTGTGAAGCATCAGCGTAAATAATTTACTGTGATATGGAATTGAGAGAAATAGGGAAGACCGGTATGAAGGTTTCACCATTGAGTTTCGGCGCTTCCTCACTGGGTGGTGTATTTCACTCCCTGAAGGAGGAAGAAGGAATTCAGGCTGTGCATACGGCTGTTGATCATGGCATCAACTTTATTGATGTTTCGCCCTATTACGGCCATCTTAAAGCAGAGAACGTTTTGGGAAAAGCGTTGAAGGAGATCGATAGGAGCCGGTACTACCTTTCAACCAAAGTGGGTCGCTATGGAAAAGATGGCCAAAACATGTGGGATTACTCAGCCGACAGAGCCACGCAGAGCGTTTATGAAAGCATGGAAAGGCTGCATGTGGATTCTATTGATCTGATCAATGTACATGACATTGAGTTTGCCGATCTCGATCAGGTTTGTGAGGAAACACTACCTGCCCTGGTGGAGTTGAGAGAGCAGGGTATTGTGAAACATGTGGGCATCACCAATCTTACTTTGCGCCACTTCGTCTATGTCATAGAGCATGTACCGCCCGGTACTGTGGAAAGCATCTTGTCGTTCTGTCATTATACTTTAAACGATGATGCGCTGGCAGATTATCTCGATTTCTTTGAGCAGCATAAGGTGGGTGTGATCAATGCATCCCCGTTTTCTATGGGATTGCTGACGGAAAGAGGTGCACCCGACTGGCATCCTGCTCCGGCGCAGTTAAAGAGCGTATGTGAAAAAGCGGCTCAACATTGCAGAAGCAGGGGAGAAAGCATCGAAAAGCTGGCTGTACAGTATTCCGTATCAAACCCACGGATTGCGACAACCCTGTTCAGTACCACACGTCGCTCATCGGTACTTCAAAATATAGCATGGGCATCCGAACCAATGGATGAGGAGTTGCTTAAAGAGGTAAAAGATATCTTAGAGCCCCGCTTCCGGGATACATGGTTAAACAGTTAATACAAAACAAGATGAAGGCAATCAATATATCAGATATCAAAAAAATAGGAGTTGTTCAAAAAGCAAAGCCGGAGCCCCAAAAAGGAGAGGTTTTGTTGAAGATTAAATACGTGGGCTTTTGCGGATCAGATCTGAATACCTTTCTGGGTAAAAATCCGATAGTAAAGTTACCTGTTGTACCCGGTCATGAGATCAGTGCCACGGTGGAAGAAGTTACAGAAGGTGTTTCGGAAACCCTCAGGAAGGGTATGCGTTGTACCGTGAATCCTTATACCAACTGCGAACATTGTTCCTCCTGCAGAAATGGCCGTCCCAATGCATGCAGATACAATCAGACATTGGGTGTTCAGCGCGACGGAGCGATGGCCGAATATATTGTTGTCCCCTGGCAAAAGGTGATTGTAGACGATGCGATTTCAGAAAGAAACTTCGCCCTGGTTGAGCCCATGAGCGTAGGCTTTCACGCGGTATCAAGGGCTGAGGTTACCGACCTGGATGTCGTGATGGTGATAGGTTGCGGCATGATAGGCATCGGAGCACTGGTACGTGCCGCACTGCGCGGTGCACGGGTTATTGCCGTGGATGTGGATGATGAGAAGCTTCAGTTTGCAAAAAGGATGGGAGCCGTTTACACGATTAACTCTGCCACGGAGGATGTCCATGCACGTCTTTCGGAGATAACCGGTGATATGGGCCCAGATGTTGTGATAGAGGCCGTGGGAGCACCTGCAACATACCGTATGGCTGTAGACGAAGTGGCCTTTACCGGCAGGGTGGTGTGTATCGGTTATGCCAAATCCGAAGTGGCTTTCGAAACCAAACATTTTGTCTCCAAGGAGCTGGACATAAGAGGTTCACGCAACGCGCTGCCGGAAGATTTCCGTGCGGTGATGGAGTATGTGAAACGAAATGAGATACCTGATATATTGATCAGCGGCATTTATCCTCCCGAAAAAGCAGAAGAGGCGATGACCGCCTGGTCGGATAATCCGGGAAAAGTGTTTCGGATATTTATTGCATTTTAAATAATTCGGATCTCAGAGGATGGAAATGAAAATTGTTGATGCACACGCCCATTTATGGCTACGACAGGATACTGTTGTGGAAGGTAAGGAAATAAAAACCCTCGACAACGGTAAATCCATGTTTATGGGAGAGATTCGTCAGATGTTGCCACCCTTCATGGTCGATGGCAGAAACACAGCTGAGGTCTTCTTGTCCAATATGGATTATGCGCAGGTCTCCGCTGCCATCATCACCCAGGAGTATATAGACGGACTGCAGAACGATTACCTCCTTGAGGTGCAGCAAAAATATCCCGACAGGTTTCTCTGTTGCGGCATGGTGGATGTACGCGAGGAGGAATACTTGCAGCATGCGGAACAATTGATCGGACAAGGTTTCAAGGCGATCAAGCTTCCCGCAAACCGTTTTCTGTTACCTGATAGAAGGGTATATCTGACTACAGATGATCTGATGCGAATCTTCGGAATGATGGAGAAGCAGCAGATCATACTGTCGATCGACCTGGCCGATGGTGCCACACAGGTGGCTGAGATGAAAGAAATAATCAGCGAGTTTCCTTCCCTAAAAATTGCCATCGGCCACTTCGGCATGGTTACACGTCCGGGGTGGGAGGAGCAGATAAAACTTGCCCTGAACAGCAATGTAATGATCGAGTCGGGAGGGATCACCTGGTTGTTTAACGATGAGTTTTATCCCTTTAAAGGAGCGGTGACAGCCATAAAGGAGGCCGCCGCCATGGTCGGCATCGAAAAACTGATGTGGGGATCTGATTACCCGAGAACCATCACGGCGATTACCTACAGGATGTCGTACGATTTTGTGCTGAAATCTGATCAGCTGTCGGACGAAGAAAAAACAAAGTTTTTAGGTACCAATGCCGAATCGTTTTACTGTTTTAACCATTTGGTCAGTCTGCCATATATAAAAAACATGTCAGAATAGAAGATGGCAGAGGGATAAGCCGTGAGGAAGATTTATTAGATTCCAAAATAGTATCCATTAAACCATTGGTAGAAACTTTGGATTCCAGTTCCTAACGGTGTGGAGGGTTTGTAATTGAAATCTCTTTTGAGGCGTGTTGTATCGGCATAGGTGGAGACGACGTCTCCCGGTTGCATTCCCGTCATTTCTACGATTGCTTTTTTGCCCGCCACTTTTTCTATCTCGGCAAGGAAATCAGTCAGTTTTACAGGTGATGTACAGCCCATATTGTAAATAACATGGGGTGTTTCCATGAGGGGGGGTGAGGGGATAATTTTCAGGACACCCGTCACGATGTCATCCACAAAAGTGAAATCCCGCTCCATGTTTCCATGATTGAAGAGCCGGATGGTTTCTCCTTTCAGAATGGCAGACATGAACAGGGAAGGAGCCATGTCGGGGCGCCCCCAGGGTCCGTACACCGTAAAAAAACGAATACCGGTGGCCGGAATATGATATAGCCTGGCATAGGAGTAAGCCATCAGTTCATTTGCTTTTTTTGTGGCTGCATAGAGGCTCACCGGTCGATCGGTATTGTCGGACTCGTTGAAGGGAGTGTCGGTATTGTCTCCATACACACTACTGGAGCTTGCATATACAAGATGTTTTACCGGATTGTGGCGACAGGCTTCAAGAAGATTCATAAATCCGGTTATATTGGAATTGATATAAGCGAATGGGTTTTGCAGTGAATACCTTACCCCGGCCTGCGCTGCAAGGTGGACGACCTGTGAAAAGTGTTCCTTTTCAAAAAGATGATACAAAGCTTCCCTGTCATTCAAATCCATCTCAATAAACTGATATGAATCAAAAATATTACTTCCTACATATTCTCCGGGTTTTATGTTGTGCTCTTCAATACCTGTCTCTTTTAGACGGGCATATTTCAGTCGCACATCATAATAAGCGTTGATATTATCGATGCCCGTGACTGAATGCCCCTGATTCAGTAATTCCCGAACTACATGATATCCGATAAACCCTGCTGCCCCCGTAACCAATATTTTCATGATGCTCAGTTTAAAAAATAACCACAGTGTGTTCACCTATCTGATACTGCTCCCTGTTTGACAAGGCAGCGCGTAAATCAGCATCGTTTTTTATATCCTTTGTCCGCAACATGAGTATCTTTTTTTCTGGCGATGCATTGAGGATATCCCCTTTCTCTGCTTCGAAGATGTCTTTCCCAAGGTAAACATCCATATTTTCAGCACGTTTTATGTGATACACCCAATAGTCGGTAATCGCGTGCTCTTCCGACAGTTCTTTCGCCTTTCCGCACAGATCACCCCATCCAAGCCGGTTGTTTATCTGCGGCAAAGACCAGCCAACAATAAAAACAGCCAATAAAAAACCCAATGCCAGTGTGTGTATTGCGCGGAGGGTATCACTTTTCCGATAAAGAAACCAGAAAATGCACAATCCGGTGAGTGTGATTACCCCCGTTCCTGCATAAATAAACGGATTCGACAGATATTGCATTTCTCCGGTACNNTAATCCATCGGTTTTGTATGTCGAATTTATTGAAAAGTAACACCGCGAGAAAAATGAAAAAGGGGACAACGGGCAGTGAATATATTGCTATTTTAGAGCTGATGACCGAAAGCAAAACAAAGGTTGACAGGATTGTGACGGCAAAAAATTGTTCCAGCGTACTGTTTATTCTTCTTTTTACCAATGCCCCAATGAAGAGGGCGATCACCAGAAAAGACCAGGGTGCCAGTATATACCAGATGGAGATCAGATAATAATAAAAAGGTTCTTTGTGGTGAAATGAGTCGATACCGCGTCCCACGGTCTGGTGTACCAGTAAATTATTGAGGTAATCATTGCCCCCTTCAATATATACACCGGCAAACCAGACAACAGACCCGGCCAGAATAATCAGGAAACTCTTCCATCCCCAATATTTTTTAAAATCCGGTAATTTCTTTTTGTAAATCAAAAATGTAACGGTTGTAATGAAAGGGATCAAAAGTCCCAGCGGCCCCTTTGAAAAAAGCGCCAGAAAAACGTACACAGGAAAAAGCAGACTGTTTCGTTTGATGTTTTCTCCTTTGTATATTTGGTAAAAAGAATACAGGGATAAAACAATAAACATATTCATCAGCATATCCATACGGACTATCAACGCAGCACCGGTAAACAGTCCGGTAGTCATCAACATCAGCGAAGCAGTGGTTTGCTTTCTGCTGTGCTTGTCCGTTTTTCCGTTATTTTCAGTTTCATTGTTGATCTCCTCTTCCCGTCGGATCCATTTCGACATGGTGGCAAGAATAATCAATGCGGGAATAAAAGACAACAGCGAATAATACCACATCCGGTGTTCTCCCAGGATAAGCTTTCCTGCCATCATCAGCCAGAAATGGAGTGGGGGCTTGTCCGCGTATATTTCACCCTGATTGGTAAATGTGAAGATACTTCCATTTTGCAATGCCTCGTCCACAATACTCAGGTAGCGCAACTCATTGTTGGGCGTATAATCACGTAAAATCATGGCCGGCAACAGTGCGACGAACCAAATCAAATAAATATACTTATTCTTCATAGACAGTGATTTTTCTGCTTTTACAAGCAATCATTATATTTCTGATATAGGCCACGAATCCAAATGATTGTCCCAGAATCAATACCGGATCTTTCCTGAAGAGAGCATAGCCGATGATAATGGAAGAACCGACCAGGCTGATGATCCAAAAACCGATTGGGAGTGTAGATTCATGCCGGGCTACCGAATAGAGAAACTGATAAATAAAACGCAACGCGAATATGATCTGTCCGGCAGATCCGAAAATCAACAGCCACAACGGAACATCTTTATTATTAAAAAAAGTGTCGGCAAAACCGGATGCATCACCAAGCATAATTCCAATTGCCACTATGGGTGTCAGTATCAGCACTGTTTTGATGAAGCCTGCAATTTTCTTCCATTGCCCCTGCATCTTCAGATTCCAGAGATAGATATAATAGGAGATAAACTGGCCGAGAATGATGGCAAAATCATTTCGCAGTACCCCATAGATGAACAACAGGTATGAACCTGCAATGCTCAGAATCCAGAAAGCTGGTGGTGAAAGTACCTTCCCCGCTTTTTCGGAAGCAATCCACTGATACAGGATGCGGGCAGAGAAAAAAAGCTGTGCCAGGAATCCGAGCGCAAAGATCCAAATATTACTTCCCTGCATATTTAATCCAGGTTATGTTCATTCACATGATAGTTGATGTATCTTTTTTTCATCCAACGGTAAGCGAAACAATCGATAAACGGCCCAGAAAGCCTGTTCCAAAGATGATATTTCGATGTGCCGGCCACGCGTGGATAGTGACGCACGGGGGTCTGCTTCACTTTTCCGTTTTGAAGCAGGATCAATGCAGGCAGAAAACGGTGCATTCCGTTGAAAAAAGGGATGCGTCTCGCAACATCGGTATGCATCACTTTCAAAGGACAACCTGTATCTGAAACACCGTCATTTGTCATCATCCGGCGGTATCCGTTGGCAATTTTCGATTGAAGATTTTTGAAAAACGAATCTTTCCTGTTTGCTCTTATACCGGTTACCATTTCATAATTGCGAATATCCCGAAGCAATAGATTGAAATCCTCCGGGTCCGTCTGCAAATCGGCATCCATATATCCTACATACTCCGAAAAACAGGCATCAATGCCTGCCTTCAGGGCTGCGCTCAAACCCCCGTTTCTGTCGAGGCTGAGATAAAAGAAATGACTATTTCGGGAACATATTTCATCGATTCTGTGCAGGCTATCGTCTTTTGAACCGTCGTTGACAAACAAAACACAGGCAGAGAGAATAGAGTGGGGCAGAAACTGTTTCAGTTTTTCTTCCAGTGTGTAGATGTTTTCTTCTTCGTTATAAACAGGAACAATGATTGTGAACCTGTATCTGGCAGTACTATTTTCTCTTATTTTCATTTAGCTCATTAAAATGTTAATTTTTTATTGCAGCGTTTGATTGATTATGATTTTGATATGCAAATGTATTCATTTTATCTTTAACTTCATTTTTCTCCCGTGTTTATTATATTTTGCTTATAGTTGAATCCGTTGATTGTGAAACAATTAAAAGTAATAGCCGTAACTCACGTAGGGATGAAATCGGCGGGACAAACCGGAATATCCCAATTCAAGTTGTAGTGGCCCTGCAACAGTGAGGTATGAATAACCCAGATTAATACCCGGGAATGATTTCCCGTTGAACAGCGTGTTTAAACGGTCATTATGGATTGTGAAGTTGAGATTGGTATAGAGATAGTTGTTGGATGTAAAATTATAATGGAGCGTTACATCTGCAGAAAGTACCACATTCCCTAAAAATTCCATGCCGGAAGATCCCTGCAATGATATCTGTTGCGGCATATAGTGTTCATCGGTTCTGCCTCCGACCAGGTTTCGATACATATGAGGCACACTGTCGTTTATCAGATACCGGGCCGTGATACGTGGTGTAATAAAGATATTTTCGTTTATTGTAACCGCTTTTAAGAAATTCATCTTCAGCACGCTTAAGGGAACTTCATCCTTCAGCTTTATAAAATTATCGGTGTGCAGTGAATACTGAAATGAAAAGTATTGTCCCGATGTAGGAAAATAGTCCTTGTTGAGGTTGTCATACACTCCGTTCAGCATATAATTGAAATAGAGCTGATCTTTCATCACCGACAGTGGAGGTTCAATGATACTACCAAATGTCTTATAAAAATGAAAATGTTCCATCTCAGCACCCAGGTGCAGCATCATATTTCCAAAATAGAACTCTGAAAAAACAAGACGCAGAGAGTTCCTGGTGAGTCCTAAATTATACAATAATTCACCTCTGTCATAAATACTCAGGTCGTTCCTGCTGATTTTGTATTTAATCCCTCCTTTATAGAAGATCCCTCTGTTGGTTGAATAATCAATGATCAGATAGGGGTCGCGACTCAATCGTGTTGTGATGTCAAACATGGAATTGAGGGAATTGTTGAACCGGATTTTGGTATTGGCAAGAATCGCTGCCATATCGTTGCTGTCGAAATGTATGCCCAGGTTCAGTCGGTTTGATTCTTTCACTTCCACGTTTAAAATCAGATCAAATGGATTCTCTCCTTCAAGCCGGTAATAGACCCTGTTGAATATTCCGCTTCCGTATATTTTTGCAATTATCTCGTCCAATTCAGTCCTGGTCACTCTCCCATTTTCTATGTCTATCCACCTGTTCAAATAACCTCTTTCCCTCGGAGTGATTCCTTCCACAAACACCTTGTTGATAATCAGCGTGTCGAGTCCCAAATATGGATTGATTTTTGCTGCAGGAGCCGGCGCATTCTCTCCAATATCCAGTGACTTTTTCAGGGCGATCAGTTTATCGCGACTTTTCATCGCAGCTGTCATGCCCCGCGTAATAATCGTATCGATTGCAGGTCTCTGAAAATCGAGCATGCCATAAGGGTATACATCCGGAGTGATCAGAATATCCGTATCTTCGATGTTACTGCTTCTTTTTTCCTGACCAATAAAATTCCATATCTGCTGTGTAATTTCTGAAATAGTACCTCTGCTCTGAGCAAGCTCTTTTTCGTCGGGAGAGAAAATAACCCCAATTACGATATCGGCCCCCATGCTTCGTACCAGATCCACCGGGTAATTATTGATTACACCACCATCAATCAGCAGCATGCTATCTTTCTCCACTGGGGTGAACATCCCCGGTATCGCCATACTGGCTCTGATAGCCTCAGCCAGATTTCCTTTCCGCATGGCAATCTCCTCTCCGGTACGGACGTCGGCTGAAATACAGCCGAATGGTATGGGGAGATCATCAAAACTGATATCGTGTTGATAACCAATGGTTGAGTTGAGAAGAAGCGTGTAAATATTCTGGCCGGTGAAAACACCCGGAGGAAGGGAAACTCCGCCCGATTTATCTCCGAAAGGAAGATTGTAGGGCAGGGAAACTACATACCGGTCTTGGTTGTTCAGTTGGGACGCAGGAACATCTTTGCGATACACATTGTCACGCATCAGATGATTCCAGTCCTGTATCTGAATCAGTGAATCAATCATACCGGCACTGTAGCCTACCGCATAGAGTCCGCCCACAACAGCCCCCATGCTGGTGCCGGCAATATAATCAATCGGGATGCCGACCTCTTCCAATATCTTTAAAACACCCACATGGGCAAAACCTTTTGCTCCACCTCCACTCAGTACGACTCCCACTTTTTTACGTGGAAGTTCCGAACAGGCCTCCTCCTGGCCTTTGATGATAAAAGTGCCATAACAAAGGAGGAATAACGTGATAAAGAGTATTTTCTTCATACGAACAAATTTAATTAAAAAACATGATTTTATGCCTACTTGGTTTATATTTTCCTTAAACTCTTGTTTAATTGAGAAATAAACATAACCATTCTTAAGAAAAATGTAACAATATATTCCTATCCTTTTCGCTTTGTTTGTTTAAATTTGTAGAAATTTATCGCCAAAGTCAAACTTCGATGTAAAAATGAGGTAAAAAAACAATTAAAATCTAAATAATATTTTATGAGACAAAGAAATTTATTGCTTATTGGTCTGATGCTGATACCTGTATTCGCTATTGGACAGAAAAAAGAAGTGGAGGGAATGAAATATCTGGATGAGCACAGGCGTCCCGTCTTCAGAGACAATATAATTATTCCCGACGTGGGCAAATATCAGGTGCTGAAGTGCGATTTCCATATGCACACCGTTTTTTCAGACGGTCAGGTATGGCCCAGTGTCCGCAATCAGGAGGCATGGCAGGAAGGTCTGGATGCTTTCGCGATTACGGATCATGTGGAGTACACACCGCACAAAGAGGATGTAAAAGTAAATCACAACCGCGGATATGAACTGCTCAAGGAAAGCGCGGCAAAGAGCAACCTGATTTTGGTGAAAGGCAACGAGGTAACACGCAATACCCCTCCCGGGCATTTCAATGCAATCTATATCGGTGACGCATCGGACTATATTGAAAGTCGTGATGCAGCACAGGACAAGACCGCCATAATGAAAGCTGTCGCACAGAATGCCTTTATATTCTGGAATCATCCGGGATGGCAACCCGGTATAGCAGGTTCGTATGACTGGATACCTTTCGTGGATGATTTATATAAGCAAGGTGTATTGCACGGTATTGAAGTGATCAACGGATTCGGGTTTCATATGAAAGCGCTCGACTGGTGCATCGACAAGGGGTTGACTGTAATGGGAACTTCTGATATACACAATCTGGTGGCACATGAGTATGATCTCAGCAAGGAATATGTACATCGTACCATGACACTGGTGCTGGCCAAAGAACGCACAGCGGAATCTATCCGGGAAGCGCTTGGCGCAGGACGCACGGTGGCCTGGGCCAGCAAAATACTTGCAGGCAGGGAGGAGCATGTACGTTCCCTCTTTGACGCCTGCGTGCAACTCACACCTTCATTTTATACCGAAGAAAAAAAGAACGGTGACAGGATCAAATATTACGAGTTGCGCAACAACAGTGATCTCTATTTTGAGCTGGAACTGAAGGAGGGTAACAATACCAGACTGGTTGTACTTTATCCGCGTTCTGTACAACAGATCTCTGCATCGGCAGAAACAACCTCACTCTCCGGGGAAGTGATATCTACCTATGTGAGAAGCGACAAGCATCTTTCTGTGAACTTCCCGTTGAAGTAAGTCCCGATTTGCCGGCCGGAATAAGGGATCCTGAGGATATTTAACTCAGCAGGCTCCAAAATTGTCAGGGGTGCTGTGTTTTTAGTAAACACAGCACCCCTGATCAGTGAAAAGATCGGTTCACTTAAAACGGAGGATATCCGGGATTCTGTACAAGGTTATTGTTTGTTTCCCATGCAGCCTCCGGAATCGGGAAAAGCAACAGGTGTGCAGGCGAGGTAGAAGGCCTCAGGTAACCCGGGCTCAGGAACCTGCCAAACCGGATCATATCCTGTCTGTTGGTATTCTCCCATGCCAGTTCAAGTCTTCTCTCCAGAAAAAGGTCATCGAGTGTGGCAGTTGTGTAGTTATGGGAATTATTTCCAAAACCTCGCTGGCGGATTTCATTGATCAACCGTGTGGCTTCAGCATTGTTCTGATTTAGTCTGAGCAGGGCTTCTGCTTTCATCAGATAGACATCGGCGAGCCGGAAGATTGCGAAGTCGTTCTCCTGGTCTGAGTTAGAGAGTCCTTTCTCAAAAACCCACTTGTTCACGCGGGCACCCTCTTCCTGATGTACTTCACCCCACATTCCCTCTCTGATGGTACCGGGAATGATGTTAAAGTCCACTGTATGAATCAATTGCCTGGCATGAGCGGTGATTAGTACCTGACCTGTTGAAGGATCGATCATCGGCCCTATCAGGAAGGAGCCTTCCTTTCTCAGATCTGCATCGTCAAACTGCTTCACATAATCGGGTTGTGCACTTACTCCGTTCCAGGTACCCACATTGATTCCCAATGCTATCGGATCCAGGTAATGAAGCGTACGTTTATGTAAGTGGTTGCCGCCATCAGCCTTCCCAAAAGCAATGGGAAGGATAATCTCTTTGGATACCTGATTATTTACTTCAAAGTTAATTTTCCAATTGGGTTCAATGATATAGTCCAACGACATCACTTTGTCGGCTGCATCGATCACGCCCTGCCAGTTGGGAGTTCCCGTCCACACCCCCGCGTTCAGATACATTTTGGCCAGCAATGTATAGGCAGCACCCTGGGTGAATTTCCCGTAGCTTTCACCAGACACATCATCACGCAGCACGTCTTTGATGTCATTCAACTCATCTATAACAAAGTCATAGAGTTGTTGACGGGTCGACATGCCAGGTAGTTCGGTACTCTCATAATCGGCCACCAGCGGAGCATTTCCAAAATAATCAATCAATATATAATACCAGAAAGCGCGAATTCCTCTGATCTCGGCCAGTGTTTGCTTTTTCAGGTTCTCATCCATCTCAGTGCCTTCCACGGTAGCATAAATCTGGTTACAGGTGGTGATGCCCGACATGCTGGCGTTCCACGCGCCGTTTATAAGCCCGTTTCGTGCGTGCCAGGTATGCAGCTTAAGTACCATATGTACGCCGCCATCCCACCAGTCGCCCCCTATACGGGTGGGCGTAATAGCCATATCACCGGTCTGTTCCGAAAGCAGGAAGATATCACCCGGCCACAAACTCTTCAGGGTCTTATAGATGGGTGCAATAATTGCATTAATCTCAGCCGGTTTTTTCCCGAACTGATCTGCCGGGATGGTGTCATATACTGTTTCATCGAGGTTGGTGCAGGAGTACAGACCTCCCATCAAAATCAACGCTGTTGACATCAATGTGATGTAAAATATATTTTTCATATCTGTGTCATTTTTTTTTGTTAAAAAGTAAGATTTATGCCTACTGAAAAAGTACGTGATTTGGGATAGTATTCACGGTCTTCTACACCTGGTGCCAGGCCGTTGTTTCTGTTTTCATCCACTTCAGGATCCAGCCCTTTGTAGCCGGTCAGTACAAACAGGTTTTGTCCCGTTGCATAGATCCGGGCACGTTCCAGCCAATTAATACCGGTGGTATTGAAAGTATATCCCAGCGCCATGTTATCGAGGCGGATATGGGAAGCATCTTCCACATACAGCGATGAGTATTCGGGTACTACTTTCAGTTGGTCTACCAACGGGTCATTCAGTGCATTTGCGCCAATCAAGTAGCCCGGGTGCCCGTATGTCATTCGTCCCATATTCAGTACATCGTTGCCCACTGTTCCGCGGAAGAAAAATGACAGATCCCAGTTCTTATAAGTGAACTGGTTGTTCCAACCGAAAGTCAGATCGGGCTGTGCAGAACCAATATAAGTATAATCTTCGGCCGTCACTGAATTCACTTCTTCTCCTTCCTTGTTTCGGAATACGTATTTGCCATCCTCGTCAATCCGGACGAATTCGGGTCCGTAGAACTGTCCCACAGGATAACCTTCTTCAATCACGTGGGTTGTACGGCCTGAACCGCCACGTACCCATGCATCACCCACCATGATACGGCTGGTGGTATACAGGTCGTTCGACAGGCGGGTAATTTCGTTCTTGTTGTGGGCCAGTGTAATGGAGGTGTTCCAGTTGAAATTACGTGTACGTATGGCATCAATGTTCAGTGCCAGTTCCACGCCGGTATTTTTCATATCTCCCACATTGGCCATCATGTCGGGATGCAGGTAAGGAGGTGTGGGAACCCTGTAGGTATACAGCATATCAGTCGTTCTTTTGTCGTACCACTCCAACGTGCCATTCACCCTTTCATTAAACAGATAAAAGTCGAGTCCTATGTTAAACATGGACGTTTCTTCCCATTTCAGGTCGGGATTGGCATTCTGGCTGATCTTGTAAGCCGTGAGCCAGGTACCATTGTCGTAATAAGTCCCGCTGGTGCCATACAGCTGCAGTGTTTTGTAAGGATCGAGTCCAGCCTGGTTACCGGTGATTCCGTAACCCACGCGAAGTTTCAGATCATTGATCCATTTCACATCATTCAAAAAAGGCTCTTCAGAAATTCCCCATGCAGCAGATACCGAGGGAAAGGTTCCCCATTTGTGGTTTGCACCAAACTTGGAAGAACCGTCTCGGCGCAGCGTTGCCGTAACCATATATTTCGATTGGTAGCCGTAGTGGGCGCGACCAAAGAAGGAGATCAGGCGGCTCATGTTTCTCGCTGATCCCACATCGTTGGGACGCAGACCTTGTCCTGACTCCAGGTTATTTGCTCCGAGCAGGTCGGTGGTAAAGTTTCGGTTGGCTGCTTTCATAAAAGAGTATTCATTTTCCTCCCACGAGTAGCCCGCGATGGCGTTCAGGCTATGTTGGTCTGTGGAGCCGAACGTAGTACTGTAATCCAGCAGCCACTCCATCAGGTTTTTATCCCATATCTTGTTTTCGCGCAGTGCATATCCACCATCGTTACGTCCTGCTTCCGTCTCAGAATTCAGATATTGGCTTCTCTCCTCAGTCTGTCGCTCCTTATACAGCATGGTCTTGATATCCAGGCCGTCCGTAATATTAAAAAGAACATCCCCGGAACCATAATAGTGAACATTCTTTTTCAAATCTTCATTGTACGTCTGGTTACGAACCGGATTGCCCTGGTCATACTCCCGGGTGTCGAACCATTCACCGTCCTGTAACTTCACCGGATAAACGGGCAACATGTTGTATGCCAGCACGAAGTTGCGGCGGTTGGGCTCTCTGAAATCTCTCATTGTCGCTGTTCCTGTAAGGCCGATACGCAACCTGTCGTTGATTGCGCGTTGTTGAACCTGGAAGCGGAAATTGAACCGTTCCATATCGTTGTCATTTACCACTCCTTCTCTTTGCAAATAATTGAATGAAGCCCGATAGTTGTTGTTTGAACCTCCGCCCGAAAGGGAGAGGCTGTGATCCTGTGAAATACCTTCCCGGGTGATCTCGTCGAACCAGTCGGTATTTGCCCCGTATTTGTCATATACCGATGCATCGCTGCCATGCTCTCTGGCATAGCTGCGCCATTCATCGGCTGTCAAAAGATCCGGCTTATTTGCAATGGTGGATACTGCTACATAGCCATCGTAAGAGATTCTCGGCTTGAGTCCCGATCCTCTTTTGGTAGTGATCAGTATCACCCCTCCCGCGGAACGGGAACCGTAGATGGCAGCTGAGGAAGCATCCTTCAAAACAGAGATTGATTCAATATCCTGAGGTGCCACCGTTTGCAGGTCTCCTCCCGGTACGCCGTCAATCACAATAAAGGGTCCCTGGTCATTTTGCAGGGTGGACACTCCCCTAAGACGTATACGGGTGTTTTGGGTTACATCTCCCGAGGGAGTTGTAATCTGCAATCCCGCCACCTTACCCTGAAGCAGGTCTGCTGCATCCCTTGTGACGCCCTGATTAAAATTTTCGGCAGTCACATTGGTTACGGAACCGGTAATCTCCCTGCGCCGTTGCTCACCATATCCCACCACCACCAATTCATCGAGTAATTCAGTTTCATCCAGCAGAACTACGTTAATTGTGGTGCGTCCGTTCACCGGAATTACCTGACCTTGCATACCCACATAAGACACATCCAGTGTAACACTGGGCGATACACCTTCCAGCACGAAATTCCCGTCCACATCTGTAACTGTTCCTGTACTGGTACCCTGTACAAGAACAGTCACCCCTGCGAGCGGTTCTCCATTTGCATCTGTCACCGTACCTCTTACAGTGATGACTTGTGCAAAAACACCGAGAGAAATTATCCAAAGAGACAAGAATAACATTCCCTTCCAAAAAATGGTCATTTTTCCTTCCATGATTCACAAATGTTAGATTAATAGTTTATTGAAAAAATTTTAAAACATGAGTTTGAAAGTCAAAAATTGTTTTATTTTTTTNNAAAAAAAGGACAAATTTAAAATACACTGTAAAAATCGGGCTTGATACAAATCCCTACGCGCAGTTGCACATCCTTCCGTTTATAGTCGAGCAGGCTGTCGCTGGTACCACTATAGAATTCACTGAAAATGTATTGGTTGAATCTTTCCGAGATTTTGTATCCGGCAAATGGAAAAAGGAGGCAGTCCATCCATCAGGAATATATTGTTTTTGGCAAAGCAACCTTGTTCAACAACCGATGGAACATTGCTCATCCCGAAATAGATCTTTACCTGAGTGAGGCCGATCGCCCTGAAGGTTTGATGGCCATGTATAACAGGCCGCAAACCGGTGAAAACGCTCCATCGGTACGACAAAAAGCGAGGTCAACTCTATCAGTTTATCCGTCAACAAATTCAAACGGGCAGGCAAATATATTTTGTTTATCCGTTGATTGAAAAGAGCAAGAAGCTCGATTTAAAAAATCTGGAAGAAGGTTTCGAACATATTTGCCAGGTTTTTCCCGAGTTCACCGTTTGCAAAATGCATGGCAGAATGAAGCCGGCCGAAAAGGATGAAGTAATGCGTTGTTTGTAGCCAACGAAGCTCATATCATGGTTTCAACGAAGGTCATCGAGGTGGGTATGAATGTGCCGAAAGCTTCGGTAATGGTCATCGAGAGTGCGCAACGTTTTGGCTTGTCGCAATTGCATCAGTTGCGGGGTAGAGTAGGGCGCGGCGCCGATCAGTCGTACTGCATTCTCATTGCTCCATACAAATTGTCTACCAATACGCGTAAGCGGATGGAAATCATGACCGAAAGCAACGACGGTTTTGTCATCGCCGAAGCCGATCTCAAATTGCGCGGGTCGGGCGATTTGGAAGGAACTCTGCAAAGCGAGATACCTTTCAACCTGAAAATTGCAGATTTGGTGCGTGACAGTTCAATCCTTCTTCGCGCCCGCGAAATAGCCGAAAACATCATCGGTCGTGATCCCAAACTCGAATTACCAGATCATCAAATTCACCGTCAACAGTTGAGCCATACCTCCGGCAATCGTTACGATTGGGGAAGGATTGGGTGAGAAGGGGAAGAAAATCTTTTCGACTCTCGGGATGCTAAACAAAGAAATGATATCAGTTGATATTTATCGAATTGATCAGGAATCTTTTCTTTCAGTATTTAAACACTTTCCCGCCGGCCATGACTTGTTTGGTTGTTTCATCGAAAGTGGCCCTTTGTCC
>DFYK01000036.1 GCA_002383605.1 Proteiniphilum sp. UBA4084
AAAGATCTGGAGATCACCCAGGCTGTTTTTTACAGGGGAGGTGAAATCACCATACATGAAAACCTGCAACTGAGTAGCGATAACCAGGGAATCGTCATGGTAAAAATGAAAGAGGGTCGACTTGCTGAAATATCGGTCTCCGACCCCAGTAGGGAACTGGAGCGCTTCAACCTTTCTGTTACGACAAGAATCGATAAGAAGGGAAGCAACTTTTGGACAGTCTGGAATGAAGACGAGCAGGCAACGCACATCTCCATCGCATTACCGCAGGATAATTATGCAGGGGATAGTGTCACCATCCAACTTAATGAATGAATGTCATGAAAATTAATTCTACTATTCTTTTGTGTCTGTTCATCTTATTATTTGGGGGGAGTACGTGCGATAAAAATGAACCGGAAACCGGGCAGACCGATGTGGAAAACAACAAAACCGGACATCCGCGCATCATGCTCCTGGAGGGTGAAGAAGCGCAGATAAAAGAATTAATTGCCGGTGACGCCACGTGGAAGAAGATGCACGATGTCATCATCGGGGAATGCAATGTAATCATCACCAAACCCGAATTGGAAAGGGTCATGACGGGAAGGAGGCTGCTCGGCACTTCCAGAGAATTGTTGCAGAGGGTCTTCTTTCTTTCATACGGATACCGAATGACCGCAAATAAGCGTTACCTGGAAAAGGCAGAGAAGGAAATGCTGGCTGTCTCCCGGTTTACCGACTGGAATCCATCTCACTTCCTGGATGTGGCAGAGATGACCATGGGCGTAGCCATCGGCTATGACTGGCTTTTTAGTGGACTCCCTGAGAGTACCAGGGAAACGATCAAACAGGCGATTGTACAAAAGGGTTTGAATCCCTCCAAAGATAGTAAATACAACTGGTGGCTCAAAACCGAAAACAACTGGAACCAGGTCTGCAATGCCGGAATGACCTTTGGTGCATTGGCTGTGCAGGACGATTATCCATTATTGGCCAATGAAATTATTGAACGGGCCTTCACCTCAATTCCTCTTTCCATGGAAGTATATAAACCGGAAGGAGTTTATCCGGAGGGATATGGATATTGGGGTTATGGCACCACATTTAACATTCTGTTTCTCTGCGCTGTGGAAAAGGCTTTAGGCAGTGACAGGGGGCTTTCCCGTTCTCCCGGGTTCCTGGAAACGGGCGACTTCCTGAAACACATGATCGCGCCGGGCGGTAAAAATTTTAACTGGTCCGACAATGGGCTTGGCGCAAACCTGAGTCCGGCAATGTTCTGGATTGCACAAAAAAGTAATAAGCCCTCAGTCTTGTGGTCTGAGAAAGAGTTTCTGAAAACAGATAATTTTTCAAAATTCAAGGGGATCAGAGAGTTGCCTGCCATCATGATCTGGGGTAGGAATATTCCGCTGGATAAGATCACCGAACCCGAAGAAAAATTCTGGTTCGGCCAGGGAACCAATCCGGTTGTAATGATGAGAACATCCTGGACAGATCCCAATGCCATCTATCTCGGATTTAAAGCCGGCTCACCTTCGGTGAATCACGGACATATGGATGTCGGCTCCTTTGTAATGGAAGCAAATGGTGTGCGTTGGGCATCCGATCCGGGCATGCAAAACTACGAATCGCTGGAGTCGAAAGGAATGAACATCTTTGGAAGAACGCAGGACGCACAACGATGGACAATTTATCGGATGAATAATCATTCACACAATGTGATCACAATTGACAATCAGCATCAGCAGGTGAAAGGATATGGGAAAATTGACAGATATGCTGATGGAGAAAACTTCCCGTTTGCCCTGTCCGACATATCCTCCGTTTACAGCAATCAAATGAAGCAGGTCGTAAGAGGTGTAGCCATAAAGGATGGAAAATATGTAGTAATACGAGATGAGGTGGAAACCCTGGGGAAAGAAACAAAATTGAAATGGGCCATGTTCACTTTCGCTGATGTTGAACTGGGTGACAATTCAGCGGTACTGACACAAGATAATAAAAAACTCTACATCCGGGTCAATGGTTCGGGAAACATCGTGATGAAAACATGGAGTACGACACCAGAAAACGATTATGATGCCACCAACCCGGGTACGGTGATGGTGGGATTTGAATGTATGCTACCGGCCGGTACACAAGCGTCCTTCGAAGTATTGCTGATTCCGGAGGAATCACGCAACAGCGCCACCTATACCCATAAAAACCTGAAAGATTGGTGAAGTCAAAATAAATAA
Source organism: Proteiniphilum sp. UBA4084 (assembly GCA_002383605.1). GTDB lineage: Bacteria > Bacteroidota > Bacteroidia > Bacteroidales > Dysgonomonadaceae > Proteiniphilum. The sequence continues at coordinate 2,223 of DFYK01000036.1, forward strand.
ACAATCAATATGATGTTTACACAGATACTGCTTCTATTTAAGTAGATTGAGTCCGATTGATTCATACATTAAGTCGTGTTAAAAAATCAGGCTTTTCATTGTAAAAAGCATGATTTTTTCTCATCTTTGTTCAAATAGAATCGAGCTTTTGTGGAAAATTGAAGCCAAGAGTAGAAGAACTGGTACTCTCAACTCCCGATATCATGCCCACTTTGCTTGGCCTCAGTGGCTTGAAAAATAGGATACCCCTTGGGGTACAAGGAGAAAACTTTGCCGATTATTTGCTCACTGGAGAAGTAACTTCCCCTCTTCCTAAGAGTGCTCTTTATATCAGAAACCTCGATGGTGCAAAAGATGAAAATGGAATGGTGATCTCCTATTTTCCGGGAACAAGGGGTGTGTAAACTGACAGATACACCCTGGCCCTGACCAACCACAAGAAAACAAAAGAATTGAAAGAAGTTTGTTTCTTTGACAATCTAATGGATCCCTATCAGTTACATAACCTGAAAATGGACGATTACCCACTGGCAAAGGAACAGTTGTTAAACGAACTGGCAGAACAACTAAAAAAAACAGAAGATCCCTGGTATAACGAAAAAATACTTGCGGACATGATACCTTATCATTGACATGCTTCAAAGCGCAGGAACATTTTCCTATCAGGTAGAAAAAGATGACAGCGTTAATATTTTATTACAATTTCCGCAAATTAACAAAGTTTTATCAAATTTCAAATAGTAAACATACCGTGCTCGTTCACAAGTGGAGAAAAAATCTTATATTTGCACGTGATACAGTCGGGCTTGTTTGGGTTACGCCCACGATGGTGTAATATCTAACTTTAATGAAAGTCAGTCAGCTTAATCATTGAAATAGATAAATTTAAAAAAAGATAGAATAGATGAAGACAAATTATGAACTGCGTTATGCTGCACATCCGGAAGATGCGAAGTCTTACGACACGCAACGTTTGCGCAGGGATTTTTTAATCGAGAAAGTATTCACCGCAGACGAAGTAAACATGGTCTACTCCATGTACGACCGCATGATTGTGGGAGGAGCCATGCCGGTAAACGAATCGGTACACCTGGAAGCAATTGATCCACTGAAACAACCTGTCTTCCTGCGTAACCGGGAATTGGGTATTTACAACGTGGGCGGCAAAGGCAAAGTAAAAGTAGGAAATTCAGTATTTGAACTGGACTATAAAGAAGCACTCTACCTGGGTTCCGGGGACAGGGAGGTATTCTTTGAAAGTGATGACGCCGCCCGGCCTGCTAAATTTTACTTCAACTCAGCCACAGCGNNAAGGTAACCAAAGCCGATGCGGTCGTTGCCGAAATGGGCTCTCTGGAGACCTCCAATCACAGGAACATCAACAAGATGATCGTGAATCAGGTGCTGCCTACCTGTCAGCTGCAAATGGGCATGACCGAGCTGGCACCGGGTAGCGTATGGAATACCATGCCGGCACATGTGCATTCTCGCAGGATGGAAGCCTATTTCTATTTCGAGGTACCCGCAGATCAGGCTGTCTGCCACTTTATGGGTGAGGTAGACGAAACCCGCCACATCTGGATGAAGGGCGACCAGGCTGTACTTTCACCCGAATGGTCCATACACTCCGCAGCCGCAACCAGCAACTATACCTTTATCTGGGGAATGGCCGGTGAGAACCTCGACTATGGCGATCAGGACTTTTCAAAAATTGTAGAACTCAAATAAAAAGATAGAAAATGATTAATTTCTCGTTAGAAGGTAAAATTGCGCTCATCACAGGAGCCTCTTATGGCATCGGATTTGCCATCGCCACAGCTTATGCAGAAGCAGGAGCTACCATTGTGTTCAATGATATCAACCAGGCATTGGTGGATAAAGGCTTAGCTGCCTACAAAGAAAAGGGTATCGTTGCTCACGGTTATGTATGTGATGTGACCGATGAGGATGCTGTAAACAAATTCATTGCTCAGGTAACCGAAGAGGTGGGAGTGATTGATATTCTGGTAAACAATGCCGGTATCATCAAACGAATCCCGATGCATGAGATGACTGCGGCTGAATTCCGTCAGGTGATCGACATCGACCTGAACGGCCCATTTATCGTCTCCAAAGCGGTCATCCCGCACATGATCAAAAAGGGGCATGGTAAAATCATCAACATCTGTTCCATGATGAGTGAACTGGGACGGGAAACCGTGTCAGCTTATGCTGCCGCAAAGGGTGGACTGAAGATGCTCACCAAAAATATCTGTTCCGAATACGGGGAGTACAACATCCAGTGCAATGGAATTGGTCCGGGATATATCGCCACACCACAAACGGCTCCGCTCAGAGAAATACAACCCGATGGCTCCCGCCACCCGTTCGATTCGTTTATCATCGCCAAGACACCGGCTGCACGCTGGGGAACAGCTGAAGACCTGATGGGCCCCGCCGTGTTCCTGGCTTCGGAAGCCTCCGACTTTGTCAACGGACATATCCTATATGTGGATGGCGGAATATTGGCATATATTGGTAAACAACCCTGATTTGAGGTTTCATCACATCAATAAATCCAATCTTATGCATACAAGACGTTTGTGTTTCATCTTATTGACCGCCATTCTTGTCAGTTGTAGCGCATCCAAAAGCAAAGTGACACTGAACATCAGCAACCCGGGGTCAACAGACAGGGAAAATCAGATGGTGGAAGTGGCATGGCGTGACCTCCAGCAACATCTTTCACTCACTGAAAACCAGACGATCGTCGTAACCGGCAGTTCAGGAGCACAGATTCCTTATCAGCTGGTTACAAACGGTACCGATAGTCTGGAGACATTGATATTTCCCGTTACCCTGGCTGCCGGAGCTTCCGGAACTTACCAGATTGCAGTCGGAGAACCCGAGACATTCCAGCCGCTCGTATACGGTCGCCTGGTGCCGGAACGGAAAGATGACTTTACGTGGGAGAACAACCGCACAGCCTTTCGTGTGTATGGTCCGGCATTGAAAGCCACCGGAGAGATCAGCAACGGAATGGACTTCTGGGCGAAAAAAACGGACTCGCTGATCATCGACAAATGGTATGAGAACGATTTATCGCGTGTAGCCTCTTACCACGAAGATCACGGCGAGGGTGTTGATTTCTATAAGGTGGGAAGAACACTCGGACTTGGCATGACAGCGCCTGTCGAACATGATACGCTTTGTCTCGGTCATAACTTCGTGACGGCAGAAATATTGGATAACGGTCCGCTTCGCATCACCTTCAAACTCTCCTATGAGCCTTACATGGCAGGTGTACATCAGATTACGGAAACAAGAATCATCTCGCTCGATGCATATAGCCTCTTCAATAAAGTGACCAATATATTCGAGACGGATACCACGTTACTGACCGTGGCAACCGGCATCGTAATGCCCGAAGAGAATCCGGGAGCAAATGCTGCCAGCACAACCTTTGGCGATAACACAGGCATCATTGCCTATGAAACACCAGCCAATGAAGTGAACGGCACCATTTACACCGCAGCCATTCATCCGGAAGGATTCGGGATTATCAAGGTTTCAAACGGCCACTATCTGGGACTGAATAGCTATCTACCTGGCAACAAATACAGTTATTATGCCGGAGGGGGCTGGAGTAAAGCCGGATTCGACAGTTTCGATGAATGGAAATCGTTTGTCAAAGAAGCGAAAGCGAATATCGACCTTCCATTGATCGTGGAGATTCATAAATAAAACAAGCAGTACAGAAAGATGCTTTGGGCGTCTTTCTTTTTGATTTATCATTACGAAAATATGCAGAAAGTAGTCACTTTTGGCGAGATCATGTTGCGTCTGGCCACACCCGGATATAAAAGATTTATTCAATCCGACAACCTTACCGCCACCTTCGGCGGAGGAGAGGCCAACGTAGCCGTATCACTCGCGAACTATGGTATACCGGTCGATTTTGTAACCCGTCTGCCCAAAAATGAGATTGCCGATTGGTGTATCTCCGACCTTCGCAAGTACAATGTAGGCACAAACCATATCCTCCGCGGCGGGGAACGGGTGGGTATCTATTTCCTCGAAACAGGCGCCGTAGCCCGCCCCTCAAAGGTGGTATACGACCGGGCCAACTCCTCCATTGCAGAAGTGGGTAAAGGGATGTTCAACTGGCGGGAGATCCTGAAAGATGCCACCTGGTTCCACTGGACAGGCATCACCCCCGCCCTCTCGCAGGGAGCTGCAGATGCCTGCCTCGAAGCCATTCAAACCGCCAACGAAATGGGAGTGACCGTATCGTGCGACCTCAACTACCGGAAGAACCTCTGGAAATATGGAAAAAAAGCATCGGAGATCATGCCCGCACTGGTTGAGGGATGCGATGTGATCCTAGGCAATGAGGAAGATGCAGAGAAGGTGTTCGGCATCAAGCCGGAAGGATTTCAGGTGGAACATACCGGTGGCGAGGTAGATGCAGCTGAATTCGAGTCGGTCTGTACACAGCTGATGCAACGGTTCCCTAGAGCAAAGAAGGTGATCATCACCCTGCGTGGATCCATCAATGCCAACCACAACACCTGGGGAGGATGTCTGTATTCCGATAAACTTTATCAATCGAAAAGATACGACATCACCCATATCGTAGACAGAGTGGGCGGTGGCGACTCCTTCATGGGTGGGCTTATCTATGGGTTACTCTCCTATTCAGGCGATGACCAGAAAGCACTGGACTTTGCAGTGGCTGCATCCTGCCTCAAACACACCATTTATGGCGACTTCAACCTGGTCAACGTATCGGAAGTGGAAACATTGATGAAGGGCGACGGGTCAGGCCGGGTGGTAAGATGAGACCAATATGCCAATGAGCCAATGTGGCAATGAGAAAATTAAGTAATGCACAGAATATTAATTATTTAAAAAGCTGAACACTGACTGCTGACAGCTGATCGCTAAAAAAAATATGGCAAAATTTTCCAGACTACACGTATACCAGACAATAGAAAATACAGGCATTGTGCCGGTATTTTATCATGCCGATGCCGAAGTGGCAAAAAAAGTGGTGAAGGCATGCTACGAAGGCGGCATCCGCGCTTTCGAATTCACCAACCGGGGCGACTTCGCCCATGAGGTGTTCGCCGAACTGGTGAAGTGGGCCGACAAAGAGTGTCCTGAGATGATTCTGGGCATCGGCTCCATCGTGGACGCACCCACCGCGGCACTCTACATCCAGCTGGGCGCCAACTTCGTGGTGGGACCGCTGCTGAATCCCGATATCTTCAAGGTATGTAACCGCAGGCAGATTGCCTATTCACCGGGTTGTGCCACTACCAGTGAGATTGGACTCGCTCAGGAGCTGGGTGCCGAAATCGTGAAGGTGTTCCCAGGTGGTAACGTGGGAGGTCCCTCCTTCGTGAAAAATATCAAAGGCCCCATGCCCTGGTCCAGGATCATGGTCACCGGCGGTGTGGAACCCACAGAGGAGAGTCTCTCAGCCTGGTTTAAAGCTGGTGTTACAGCCGTGGGTATGGGATCTAACCTTTTCCCCAAAGAGGTCCTGAAAAACGGAGCGTGGGATAAGATCACTGAATTATGCCGTAGCAGTCTGTCGATCGTGAAAAATGTACAACGTAAATAAACCAAATATCAGAAAAAAATCATGAGTAATCTACAACAAGGAAATGCCAAGATGACCAACCAGCGATGGACAATTGTGGTCATGCTGTTTATGGCGACCACGGTAAACTATCTCGATCGACAGGTACTGTCACTCACCTGGGCCGATTTCATTGCCCCTGAGTTCCATTGGACCAACAGTGATTACGGGACCATCACAGGACTCTTTTCCATTTTCTATGCTGTCTCGATGCTCTTCGCAGGCAAATTCGTTGACTGGATGGATACCAAAAAAGGGTTCCTCTGGGCGATTGGTATATGGTCGCTCGGCGCCATCCTGCATGCATTCTGCGGACTGGCTACAGCAGGGATTACTGCTGGAGAATGGACCCTGAGCTTCCAGGGAGCACGCGAAGCGATCGGCACAGTCGGTGATGTGTCGATGGTGGTATCGGTCAGTGTCACCCTTTTCGTGTTTGCACGACTGGTGCTTGCTCTGGGTGAGGCCGGTAACTTCCCCGCCGCCATTAAGGCCACGGCTGAGTATTTTCCAAAGAAAGACAGGGCCTATGCCACCAGCATCTTTAACTCCGGAGCTCAGATTGGTGCCTTGCTGGCGCCCCTTACCATCCCTTTCATTGCAAAGGCATGGGGCTGGGAGATGGCCTTCATTGTAATCGGAGCACTCGGCTTTATATGGATGGGATTCTGGGTATTTATCTATCACAAACCGGAAAAAAATAAGAAAGTAAATGCCCTCGAGCTGGCCTATATCAACCAGGATGATGCTACCGACGTGACAGAAGGAAGAATAAAGGCTGATGAGAATGCCGGAAAAAAGGTCTCTTTCAAGAAGGCATTCAAATACAAACAGACCTGGTCATTTGCCGTGGGTAAATTCCTTACCGATGGCGTATGGTGGTTCCTGCTTTTCTGGATACCGGCATACCTGAGTGCCGTCTACGGGCTTGACTCCACAGAAAGTGCCCCCCACGTATTCGTGGTATATGCCATCTCGATGGTCTCAGTTTTTGCAGCTGGCTACTTCCCCGCTTACTTTATGAACAAGAAAAAGCTGGATCCCTATCAGGGTCGCATGCGGGCTATGTTGCTCTTTGCCTTCTTCCCGCTGCTGATCCTGCTGGCACAGCCGCTGGGTAGTGTATCGGTATGGCTCCCGGTGATCATCATCGGTATCGCTGCCGCCGCACACCAGTCCTGGTCGGCCAATATCTTCACTACCGTGAGTGACATGTTCCCAAAACATGCCGTGGGCACCATCACCGGCATCGGTGGTATGGCCGGCGGTGTGGGCTCGTTCTTTATCAATAAGAGCTCGGGTGTACTATTTGACTATGCAGCCAATACAAAAATGAAATTCTTTGGTTATGAAGGAATTGAATCCGGTTATTTTATCATCTTCATGTTCTGTGCCATCGCCTACCTGCTGGGATGGACCATTATGAAGTCGCTCGTACCAAAATATCAACTGATTACAGATATGTAATATTTTTCACGTCGAAATATATACAATTTATGTGGGTGGTAGAATCATAATCAGGTTCTACCACCCTTTTTATTGGTTGCCGCAACTTCAAAACTACATGATCTCCCTGTATCAGAACATTATGAGATAACACATATAAATTACAAAAAAATTACATTTTCCAAAAATAAAATATAACTTTGTTTGATTCACTTATTTGAGATTATATTTACATTCGCTGTAGCCCATTTCATAAAAGACTTTTCTTTGTCTTATTGTTTAAATTATAAATCATGAATATAGATACCGGTTATATTATCCGAGAGATCACACCGCTTTCTGACAAGGATTGTTTTTACATCGTTGACAGAAGAAAAAAAGAGTTCACTTATCCTTTGCACTCTCATGCCGAATTCGAGCTCAATTATATTGAAAATGCTGCAGGGGTAAGACGTATAGTGGGTGATTCTGTGGAGATAATAGGTAATTATGACCTTACTTTGATCACAGGGGAGCAGCTGGAGCATGTTTGGGAACATTACCAATGTAAATCGGACAATATCAGGGAAATTACCATTCAATTCTCATCAGATCTATTTTTTGGGAATCTTATACATAAAAATCAGTTCAACTCTATCCGGAAAATGCTGGAAAAAGCAAAAAATGGGCTCAGTTTTCCAATGGAGTCTATTATGAAAGTATACAAAATGCTGGATACTTTATCCTCCGAAAAAGAGGGTTTTATAGCCGTAATCCGGTTTCTTTCCATTTTGTATGAATTATCCCTGTCAGACAACTACAGAACATTGTCAAGTTCATCTTTTGCTCATACAGAAGACAGTACCGACAGTCGTCGCGTAGTAAAAATTTATGAATATATTAATGCTCACTACGAAAATCCAATCTCATTGGAAGAACTCGCTGAACTGGTTGGCATGACACCGGTCGCTTTAAGCCGGTTCTTTAAATTGAGAACTGGAAAGACAGTAACTGATTACATCATCAATATCAGGTTAGGGCATGCCACGCGGCTGTTGGTAGATACTACAGATTCGATTGCAGAAATTTGTTACCAATGCGGGTTCAATAATCTTTCTAATTTTAACCGGATTTTCAGGAAAAAAAAGGGTTGTACTCCAAAAGAATTCAGAGAAAATTATAGAAAAAAGAAAATGATGATTTAATATTAACCTATAAAAATATCAATCTGCTTCCGGAGTTGTAGATATTTCTGTAAATATTAGCTTGAATCAATTACATAAAAAGTATCACTTAAGTAAAACTTAATACCTGCGAACTTACATAAAAGATTATCCTTATTTTCTTTAACCCCTCTCAGAGATTACGTTTTATGAACAATCGGATATAGCTTATTACTATTAATCATGACTTTTATAACCCTCTTCGTGAATTTTGAACTCTTATTTAAAAAGTAAACGCATCTAAAGCCAATTTTACATATTTTGTACGGAAAGTATCAAAAAAGGATAAAAAAGCACTTGATGTGTTTGCCGAGTAACAATACTTTTGTACAGTTGATTTAGTGTTTATAATTCTTATATCATATTATTTACAAACACTACAGCGCCAAACAAACACTTTAATTTTACACTATGTTAAAAACTTTGAATTTTAAACAAAAATGCAGTAGGTATTTAGAGAGGTACTCCTGCATTAATTTCCTTAAAAAAATTCCGGTATTGATACTCGTTTTTTTTGGGAGTTTCACATTTATTCAGGCAAAAGGGATATCTCTGACGGAACTAATTACTAACCAGACTATCCCCATTACGGGTAAAGTAACAGATGTGAATAATGAGCCTATGATCGGAGTGACTGTTATCCTGAAGAATACCAACACGGGGACAGTCACTGATATGAACGGTAACTTCTCATTAAATGTAAACTCGGCTAATGATATAATAAGTATATCTTATTTGGGATATAAAACGGAAGAGTTTACGGTAAAAAACGTACGAAACTTCAACATCGTGCTGCATGAGGATGAAACGTTACTGGAAGAAGTGGTGGTCGTAGGATACGGTTCAATGAAGAAAAGAGATTTGTCAGGCTCCGTGGCACAGGTTAAGGCAGACGAAATTCTTTCGGGTAATCCGGCGGCAAGTATTAATCAGGCTTTACAAGGCCGCGTTGCGGGAGCCATGGTCAATCAAAATGACGGAGCACCGGGTGCCGGGATAAGCATGCAGATTAGAGGTACAAATTCGTTTTCATCAAACTCTCAACCCCTTTATATCGTGGATGGAATTCCATTTGAAGTACCCGCCACACCCCGAAGTGCGGAAAATACCGATGGAAGTCTTGAAGCATCTGCAAATGCCCTTTCGTTTATCAATCCACATGACATTGCCTCCATAGAGGTGTTGAAGGATGCTTCGGCAACAGCCATTTACGGTTCACGCGGTGCCAATGGAGTTGTACTTATTACGACAAAATCGGGGGAGAAAGGAAAACCGCGTATTGAGTTTACTTCCAATGTAAGCAGTTCAACCATCCGGAAACAAGTACCTGTTCTTGACGGCTACCACTATGCACTTTACCGCAATGAACAGCAGGACAACGCCTTGCTCTATGATTCGTCTCCTTTCACCCAGTATGTTTATCCCTCACCGGGTACATGGAGATTTGATACAAGTAACGGAGAGGTTTTAAGTGCAAAGTACAATCCTTCACCAGAGGACTTTTTATCACCTGGATGGAGGGAAGGAGTAGATGGCAATGGAGGTAACTGGAGACAGTGGGTAGAAGGTACAAACTGGCAGGACCAGATTTTCCAGACAGGCTACTCGCAGGAATATAACATGCTTATCTCAAGTGCCACAGATCGTGGCAATTACACTTTTTCTGGCAATTATACCAGCCAGGATGGCATCATTAAAGGTACAGGGTTTGAACGCTATACTTTACGTTCCAACACCAGCCAGAATATTTCAAAAAATATTACGGTCGGGCTTAATCTGAGCTACACTAACTCTACAACTGACTTCGCTAAAGGGAATTCTCTGGATTATAGTATCCTGCGTTCAGCGTTACTCTATCCCTCCACGATTTATTATGGTGATTTTTCACAGAGTGACGAGTTATTATGGTTGTCGGCTAATCCCCGTACATACGTGACTTCTACGAAAAACGAATTGTCAAGTGTGAATATATTTGCGTCTGCTTTTGCCAGCATTCGTTTACATGAGAATCTGGTTTTCCGTCAAAACCTGGGATTGAGTAATTTTGAAAATCAAAGAAGCACCTATTCCAATCGCGACACCGGAGAAGGAGCAATCGACAAAGTAAACGGAAAGGGAGGGTTAAGTGATAACCGACAAGCACATACCGTAACTGAATCAATGCTGACTTACAACCGGATTTTTGGAAAAATCCACAATCTAAATGCTGTGGCAGCAGTCACATATGAACATCGTGTAAATAGTGCTGAATCGATGACCGCAACACAATTTCCCACTGATTTGACTGAAAATTATGATATGGGTCTGGCATTGGTCCCAGGTAGCCTTGTCAGTTCAAAATTTGAAAGTAAATTGTTCTCAATGCTCGGTCGGGTCAACTATGTATTAAATGATAAATATATATTTACTGCCAGCTTCAGACGTGACGGTTCCAGCAAATTTTCCTCAGAAAACAGATATGCTAATTTTGCATCCGGTGCATTGGCCTGGAGACTCTCAGAGGAAGCATTCATCAAAAACCTGAATCTTTTTGACAACCTGAAACTCCGCTTGAGCTACGGTCAAACCGGAAATCAGGCAATACCTGATTATCAAACCATGTACACCATGCGGGTTGCAAATTATCCTCTTGGGGGGTCCGAACACAGCGGTTTTGTGAGCGACCATGCTTTCAATACCAGTCTGAAATGGGAAACAACAGATCAGTATAATGCCGGGATCGATTTTGGTTTTTATAACAACCGATTGAGTTTTATCATCGATTATTATTACAAGAAAACCAATGATCTGTTGCAAAATGTAAAAACACCACAATCAACTGGCTATATTTCTCAAATAATCAACAGTGGTTATGTGACCAATGAAGGTTTGGAATTAACTGCAAATCTCGTTCCTGTACAGAATAAATTATTTAATTGGAGAATCGATGCAAACTTGTCATTTAATAGAAACAGAATCGGTGGATTGCAGGCAGATCAGTTCTCCAGCCGTCTCTGGTATAAGGCTGACAACGTTTTTATCCAACGGAACGGATTGCCTATCGGAGCGATTTACGGTTATGTGGAGGATGGTTTTTACGACAATGAAGCGGAGGTAAGAGCTGACCCAACCTATGCTTCTGCAAGTGCAAATGTGGTGAAATCGATGATTGGCGAAATAAAGTATAAAGAAGGATTGCATGTTATCGGGGATACAAACCCGGATTACATTTTTGGTGTTACCAATAACTTTGAGTGGAACAACTTTAACTTTGGCTTCTTTGTACAGGGCGTGATGGGAAATGATATATTCAATGGTAACCTGATGAATGTCACGTTATTTAATACTACAAACATCCCGGTTGCAGTCTATGACTACCGATGGACACCAGAAACCAAAAATATTGCCAAATGGCCCAAAGCCACCAATCAGGCAAAAAGAACCTGGCTTATCTCTGATCGTTACGTGGAAGATGGTTCCTACATCCGTTTGAAAAATATCAATATAGGATACACTTTCGATAATCCCAAATTTCTGAAAGGTATCAGGAGCATCAATCTGAATGCAAGTGCCAGCAACCTATTTACACTGACCGATTACAGCTGGTACGATCCGGATGTAAATGCCTTTGGTAACGATCCTGCCCGAAGGGGAGTGGATGTATACTCATATCCAACGAGCAAAACATTCTCTCTTGGATTAAAAGTACAATTCTAATTTTAATAAGACAAAAAGATGAAAAAATATATCCTCACAGCAGTTATTCTGAGTGCTCTGCTTACGCTATTATTTTTTTCCTCATGCAGTGATATTTTGGATGTAAATGCCTATTCAAAAATCACCAATGAGGGTATTGAAGATTCCGACAAAGGTGCTGATATGTGGGTAATGGGCGCTTATAACGGATTATCCCGCATGTATGTATACGATGAGTTTCCCCGTTCCATAGAACTAGACAACGATTATGTTACCGGTCCAAGTTGGGCTTTCGGTGAGCTGGGAGCAGGCAATTTCCAGGGGGCAACCAATCAGTCGGACGCAGTATGGAAATTGAGCTATGATCTGATTAACAGAACAAATGAGGCCATCTATCACATAGAAAAAATGGGGAATGTCACAGAGGCAGCTAGAAATAACTGTTTGGGTGAACTCTATTTCCTACAGGCTTACGGCTATTTTCTCCTTGTCAGGGCTTATGGAGAAGTACCAATATTTGAAGTTTCAATCAATCAGGGAAATGATCCCAATCAATCCCGTCAGCCAATTCCAGTTGTATACGCGCATATTATCGATCTCCTAAAAAACGCCAAGGAGATGATCTATAAAAACACAAGTTCTTCCTATAAGGAAGGTCGTGTTTCTGCCGGTGCCGCGGCATCTCTACTCGCAAAAGTATATGCAACGATTGCTTCTGCTGCCATGCCATCCGGCACCGTGTATGTAAAGGGAGGTATTCCCTTTAGCATGAACGGCAGTGTGAAAGTATTCACGCAACCCCAGACATTGACCATAGAGAAACAACAGGTTACAGGCTATGAATCATTCGATTATCTTGCGTATTACACACTGGCGAGAGATATCGCAAAAGACATTGTTGTCAGCAAATTATACGGAGATCATGAGCTTATACCTTATTCCATCCTCTGGAAAAAAGCTGGTAGAACAAGCAAGGAACATTTCTTTGCATTACAGACAAAATCGGGTGACGACTACTTTGGTGCATTATTTAGCAGGGCCTATGTTGGACAGATTGTTAATGGCTATGTACCGAACGGAGGAGGTTTATCCCATGGTTTAAGAGATCACTGGTATAAATTATTTGAAAATCAGGATCTTCGAATTACAGAAGGAGTGATGCACCGTTTTGTGCGTCAGTCGGATCTTTCATGGAACGGAGGAGGTTATTATCCCAATACGGATGAATGGAAGTTAAAAGCAAGGGGATTGGATCCGGCCAATAATAAAGTAACAGACCCTGTGGCACCGTTTAATGACGGACGGGACTATCGATCGGGGACTGGTGAACAATACCTCGCATACACTACAAAATATACAGATGTCACCGATCGCTCACTGACCCGTACCGATGCAATGTTGCCTTTGCTCCGCTATGCTGATGTGGTGCTGATATATGCGGAAGCATCTAACGAAATTGATGGGTTGAATAACGACGCACTCAATGCATTAAATGCAGTGAGGACAAGAAGCAATGCTACTCCTAAATGGTTTGGCTCTTCAGAAGAAGGAGGTATAGAATCGAAGGAGGAGTTTCGCTCAGCAGTGCTGGAAGAAAGAGCGATGGAATTGGCATTGGAAAGTGACCGGCGTTGGGATCTGATTCGGTGGGGAATTTATCTGGGAGTGATGAATGGTATTGGGACAGTAGATGAGATAAATACGATTAAAATGCGGGAAGCAAAACATTTACTCTATCCCATCCCGCAAGATGAAATGCTGACCAACCAAGCTATCACGGAGAATAATCCGGGATGGAAGTAATATGAAAATCTAATAAACCTCATGCATATGAAAACTTTAATATTAAGATATCTTTCTATCACATTGCTGATGACAATATTTTTCATCTCCTGTGATGATATTGTGACATACGATGATGAATTTACTGATGAAACAGTGTCAAATGGTCCACCGGTAATAACACGGGTCAGCACAATTGAAAATCAGGATACCGATACTACCCAGGGTAGTTTTAATCAGATGATCGTGATTCATGGACAAAACCTGAGTCAGGTAAAATCTATACAGTTTAACGATCAGTCGGTAGATCTTGAAGAAATTTATGCAGTTAATACTAAGATTGTGGTATCAATTCCTGGCACCGTCCCTGACGAAATAACAAACAAGATTGTGGTCATAACGGAAAAGGGGGATACCGAATTTCCCTTTAAAGTCGCATTTCCTGATCTTATTATCCGCGGATTTGATTTTGACTTTGGTAATGCCGGCGAAACGATCGTTATGCAAGGTGAAAATCTTTTATTGTACGATCTGACTACCGAGAAGGGAGAGATCAAAATGAACGGCATACCGGTCACCATCCTCTCTACAACAGAAGAAGCCGTCACCTTGAAAGTTCCGGACGGAATTACGGACAATGCAATCGTATCGGTGAGCAGTGGCAGAATAAAAAGTGTACTTGGTGATCAACCCATTGAATTTACTTATCGTGATCGGGGTTTCAGCATCACGGATATGGGTCCCGGTTATCTGACCCATGCCTCAACGAAAAATTTTGCCACAGACGGTACACTGGAAGGAGATCCAACACCATTATTTCCGGGAACATGTTTTTCACGAATCAAAGGGACTGTCAATGGATACAGCACCAACATGCTCATTTATAATTATCCTTTCGATACCCCTTCAGCGAATCCCTTATTCGCTGACATGAGAACAAACCCGGGAGACTATGAGATTAAATATGAGATACTGGTTAAAACCGACTTTCCCATCACAGCACCCGGCGACAGAATCAGAATGGTGCTGAACGGAACCAGGGCTACAAACACCCAGGAATGGATTCCGGCTCTTTCGGGGGTAGCTTATCACACCAATGATAAATGGGTTACAATTGCTTCTGATTTCGCGTATTACAAAAATGCTTCCGGAGGCAGTCCACTCTTTGAGACAGGGAATAAGTTCGTTTTTGCCTATATCCACGGAGCAGGTACTGTGGCTCCCACAGACCTTTCAATCACCAATCTAAGGATTGCAAAAAAAGTGAACATTGTAAGAAAACAGATATAAGATATTTTTCAGGGGTGCTGTTGCTTTTAACGGCATCGGCACCCTTAAACCGAAATCGTATGAGAAATTTAATATTTTTTTTATCTTTCATAACCCTCATTTTTTTAGTCGGCTGTGAAAAAGGAGAAGACATAAAAATACCCACCGGTCCCGAGAATGGGAATGGAAATGAGAATCCGGATCCCGACAATTCATACCCGAATGCGATGATTGAAAATTTCGGAGTCAATCTTTCCGGCGGTGAGTTCGGTGGTGTCTATCCGGGTGTAATTGGCACACACTACGGTTATCCCACTGACAAAGATCTGGATTATTTTAAATCAAAGGAACTGAGGCTGATTCGTTTTCCATTTAGATGGGAAAGGGTACAATATGAACTGAACGGGCCATTGAATCCACTCGATTTGGGAAAGATGAAAGAGTTTGTGAAAGCCGCCGAAGAGAGAAACATGCCGGTGATACTCGATATGCATAACTTTGCCCGTCGTTCTTTTGATGGCGGTAAAACGCAAACTGTGATAGGATCGGGGCCAGAACTTACCAAGGAACATCTGGCAGATGTATGGCAAAAAATTGCATTGGACTTCAAATCCTATTCAAACATCTGGGCGTATGATATTATGAATGAGCCTTATGCGATGCCCACCACAGGGAGTTGGTTCGACATTGCCCAGGCAACCATCCAAAGCATCCGCCAGGTAGATACCAAAACCCCCATAGTAATCAGTGGTGACCGTTACAGCTCATCTTATCATTGGGTACAGTTCAGTGATAATCTCAGGAATCTCAATGATCCGGCTGACAAGCTGATTTTTCAAGCACATATCTATTTCGACAAAAACATGTCGGGGTCTTACGGAAGTTATGTGAACGGGGTTTTTGTACCCTCAACATACGAAGCCGAAGGGGCTACACCCCAAACCGGAGTTGACAGGATGAAACCTTTTGTCGAATGGTTGCGAAAATACAACAAAAAAGGGATGGTCGGCGAGTATGGTATTCCGGATGATGACCAAAGATGGAACACCGTGCTGGAAAATATGCTCATCTATTTGCGGGACAATGGAGTGCCGGGTACATACTGGTCTGCAGGTCCCCGCTGGGGCGGATATCGCCTTGCTGTTCAACCTACAAATAATTACACCACTGACCGTCCTCAGATGAAAGTACTTGAAAAATATACCAAAACGGATCCCAAATAGAATCGAAAGAGAAACGAGAAAAAAATACAAACCAAATAATAATAGACAATGAGAAAAAAAATGATACTTTCACTTCTTGCCGCACTGATAATCACTGCGAATCTTTCAGCCCAGAATTTCTCAAAAGTGGAAAATCCGCCACAACCCTTCGGACTGAACATGGCCGGAGCTGACTTTGGGAAGAACTTCCCCGGTGTATACAACAAAGATTACACCTATCCCACTGCGGCCAATCTTGATTATGTGAAATCAAAAGGGTTTCGCCTGATCCGACTACCGTTTAAATGGGACAGAATACAGCATCAACTTTACGGAGAACTGGAAAAGGAAGAACTTGGGCGACTCCGCTATGTGGTTGACGAAGCAGCCAAACGGGATATTCTGGTTTTATTCGATTTACATAACTATGGGAGAAGATATTTGGGTGAAACACGTTACCGTATTGGTGAAGGAGGTTTAGAAATTGAACATCTTGCCGATTTATGGGGAAAAATTGCCAAAGAATTCTCTGAATACAGCAACATCTGGGGTTACGGATTGATGAATGAACCGAATAACATGCTGGAGAGTACCCCCTGGTCTAAAATAGCGCAGGCATCCATACTGGCAATCCGTAACCATGACACCAAAAACGCTATTGTAGTAGGCGGTGACAGCTGGAGCTCCGCAGAACGATGGATGCAGTTCAGCGACAATCTGAAAAATCTCTACGACCCTGCAAACAATCTCATTTTCGAAGCACATGTTTATTTCGATAATGATGCGTCGGGAACATACAAGAAAAGTTACGAAGAAGAAAAAGCCAATCCCTACAAAGGAATTGAACGGGTTCAACCCTTTATCAAATGGTTGCGCGATAACAACTTCAGAGGTTTTATCGGTGAATATGGCATTCCTGATCAGGATGAGCGCTGGCAGGTGTGTTTGGATAACTTCCTGGCCTATCTGCAGGAAAACGGTATCAATGGCACCTATTGGGCAGCAGGCCCCTGGTGGGGTAAAAACTTTATGGCGATTCAGCCAATTGATGGCAAAGATCGGCCACAGATGAAAATTGCGGAAAAATATCTCTGGACAAAATAACTCATTCAGAAAAATTGATAAATCGTATGAGATTGGGGTTAATATTAATTGGAATATTCTTTGTTTTTATAAAAGGAATGTCATCAGATGTCGTCCACCTGGGATCCGTTGATTTCTCACATGGACGTCTGATTGTATCTGACAACAAAAGATTCCTTGTTCACGAAGATGGAACTCCATTCTTCTACTTTGCTGATACGGCCTGGCAACTTTTCCACCGGCTTACCAGAGAAGAAATCAATCACTATTTCCAAAACCGGGTAAAAAAAGGGTTCACAGTAATACAGGCAGTCATCCTGGCTGAACTGGATGGTTTGGAAACACCCAACCGGTATGGCATCACCCCGTTACACGACAACAATCCTCTGACCCCGAATGAGAACTGGTTTGAGTGGGTCGATGAAGTGGTAGCAATGGCTCGCGAGCACGGATTATATATCGCTTTGGTACCTACCTGGGGTGATAAGGTGGACAAGAAATGGGGAACGGGTCCGGAAATATTTACAACGGAGAATGCATATGAATATGGGAAGTATCTTGGCAATCGCTACAAGGAAACACCCAACATCATCTGGATGAATGGCGGCGACCGTTCTGCCGACGGTAAGAACTTCGCCCTATGGGATGCACTTGCCAGGGGAATCAAATCAGAGGATCAACAACACCTGATGACCTTTCATCCGCAAGGTGAACGATCTTCTTCCGAGTGGTTCCATCAATCCGACTGGTGTGATTTCAACATCTTCCAGACAAGTCATTCCCAGACCGACTATGGCATTTATGAACGACTACTGGTAAAAGATTATCAGCTAAATCCGATAAAGCCCTGCATGGATGCTGAACCACGATACGAAGATATTCCGATTGGGTTCAACCCGGAAAACGGCTGGTTCGATGACAGTGATGTACGCCAGTCGCTCTATTGGAGTCTTTTCTCTGGAGGGTTTGGATATACCTACGGATGCAACAGCATCTGGCAATTTTATGAGGAGGGCCGCACACCGATGTGCGATGCGAGGAGAAACTGGCAGGAAGCACTTGATCTACCTGGTTCCTTCGCAATAAAATATGCCAGAGCCTTGCTGGAATCCTTTGATTATTTAAGCCGGGTTCCCGATCAGGGTTTTATTGTCAGCCCAAACAACGATAACAAGGAAAAGGTTGTGGCCACCCGGGGTGTGGACTATGCGTTAATCTACATTCCCACCGGTAAAGAAACAGTGGTATCTCTGGACAAGATGAATACCGCGAAACAAATTCAACTTTCATGGTTTCAACCTTGCACGGGAATCAGAAAACCAATTAAAATAACTGAAGCAAAAGGAAACTTTACAGCCAGACCGGCAACCCAGGGAAAGGGGAATGACTGGGTCTTGATTTTAGAAGAAGTCAGCTAAAAGGAAATTAAACAATATAAGAAATAATCTATGGATAAGGAAATATTACGCATCATCAATGAACAGGAGAAATTGTTGTCGCGTAAAAATGAGATGGTGAGCAAAACAAATGGTATATTTAACAGATATTCCGATCCTATTCTAACTGCAGAACATATTCCGGTAAAGTGGAGATATGATCTGAATCCTGACACCAACCATTACATGATGGAACGTATTCAGATTAACGCAGTAATGAATTCAGGCGCCATTAAGATGGGAGATAAATATTTGTTGGTAGTCAGAGTGGAAGGTGCCGACAGGAAATCATTCTTTGCCGTTGCAGAAAGCCCGAATGGCATTGACAACTTTCGCTTCTGGGATTACCCGATTCTGATGCCTGAAGGAGAAGAGCCAGACGTAAACGTTTACGATATGCGCTTGACGGCTCACGAGGATGGCTGGATCTATGGCGTATTTTGTACGGAACGCAAAGATCCGGATGCGCCCAAAGGAGATATGTCTTCAGCAATAGCCACGGCCGGTATAGCCCGGACAAAGGATCTGAAAAAATGGGAACGGTTGCCGGATTTAAAAACACGCTCCCAGCAACGGAATGTGGTACTTCACCCCGAATTTGTTGGAGGGAAATATGCACTGTATACCCGCCCTCAGGATGGTTTTATCGATACCGGCAATGGCGGAGGAATTGGATGGGCATTGATAGACGATATCCGTAAAGCCGAAATCAAGACTGAAAAAATAATTGAACATCGCATCTATCATACCATCAAAGAGCTCAAAAACGGAGAAGGACCTCATCCGATCAAAACATCAAAAGGATGGTTACACCTGGCACACGGAGTGCGCAAGTGTGCTGCCGGTCTCAGATATGTTTTATATTTGTATGTTACGGATATAGATGATCCCACAAGGCTTATTGCTTCACCGGGCGGTTATTTTATGGCTCCTCAGGGGGAAGAACGTATGGGCGATGTGTCCAATGTACTATTTTCCAATGGATGGATTGCAGATAATGATGGTACGGTCTTTATCTACTATGCCTCTTCCGACACCCGGATGCATGTGGCAACGTCTACGGTAGACAAACTTCTGGACTACTGTTTTCATACACCGGAAGATGGTTTACGTTCAATAAATTCGGTCCGGTCAATTTTACAATTGATTGAAAAAAATGAAAGCGTTTTTCCGGAAAAATTATCCATTGTGTAAAGATAAAAAACTATGAGACAAACGTTAGTTCTGCTGTGCTTCATTTTTCATACACTTCTGTCCGTCGCACAGTTAACCGAACAGATGGTGATGGTACGTGTTTCTCCCGACAGCAGGGACTGGAACTATGCCATCGGCAAAAATGTCAGCTTCGAAATTGAGGTGACAAAAAATCGGATTCCGTTAGAAAATGTGACGTTGCGTTATGAATTGTCATACGACATGATGCCCCCGTTCAAAGAGGGAACAGCCACACTCAAAGCCGGCAAAATGCAACTTCAGGCAGGCACGATGAAAGAGCCCGGGTTTCTGCGTTGTCTGGTCTACGCATCTTACAATGGGAAGGAATATGAAGGACGGGCTACGGCAGGGTTTGAACCGGAGAAGATTGAACCGGTAGCTGTGATGCCCGATGATTTCATGAAATTCTGGACCGATGCCATCACCTACAATGCCCGGCTACCACTGAACTTGCATATGCGCCTGCTGGCAGACAGAAGCAACGCCAAAGTCAACGTATATGAAATCAGTTTTCAAAATTACCACGAAGGTGGACGGATGTACGGGATCTTGTGCATGCCGAAAAATCCCGGAAAATATCCGGCATTGCTGCGTCTTCCCGGTGCAGGTATCCGTCCGTATGGCGGTCATATACCGGGTGCGGAAAACGGCTATATTACCCTTGATTTGGGTATTCACGGCATTCCGGTAACTTTGGATCATGCTGTTTATGAAAATCTGGGCAAGGGTGCTCTATTCAATTATCAATATACAGGTTGGGAACACAGAGACAAGGTATACTATAAAAGAGTATATTTGGGTTGCATTAAAGCGATTGATGCCATTTTTAGTCTTCCTGAGTTCGATGGGGAGAACCTTGTGGTACAGGGAGGCAGTCAGGGAGGCGCGTTATCTATCGTAACGGGAGCGCTTGATAAAAGAGTAAAAGCGGTCATTGCTCTCTTCCCTGCGCTATCCGATTTGACAGGGATACTGAAGGGTCGTGCCAGCGGCTGGCCTGCAATTTTCTCGGAGAGGGAAGAGCCTGAATCACTTCGTGATCTGAAAGCTTTGAACACACAGTATTACGACGTGGTCAATTTTGCCCGTATTCTTAAGGCACCTGCTTTTCTTTCATTTGGATATAACGATATGGTTTGCCCCCCGACCTCCATGTTTGCCGCCTACAATTCCATCACCGCACCCAATGAGCTGATGGTAGTACCCGAAACGGCTCATTATGCCTTTCCCGAACAATGGAACCGCTCCTGGCAATGGTGGCTTGGCATCAAAAATGACTGAATATTTCAATTAAAAATTTTATAGTTATGCGATTAAAAGAGCGTTTACGAATAATCCTTTTGGTAATTCTGGCAGCAACCATTTCTCCTGTTGTTATTGCAGGCAAACCTGCCATGGAGGGTTTTCATAACATCACACTGGAAATGTCGCTGAAGCCTTTTAAGAGGAATGACCCCGATTATATCAGGGCGGTATGTCAAGATGCATTTCGCCAGTGGCAACCCCTCTTACAACATGCCGATACGATTTCGGTCATGTTATGGACTGCCGACGGTTCCGAAATTCTGGATTATTCCGGAGATCTGAAACAGGAACTGGAGTGGGCAAAATACATCGGCAACCCGAATGCCCCTCACCCCGTGAATTCAGGGCCCCGTTCACTCACCTTGCATGACCGGGCATATACCTATACCGAAGATCCTCCCCGGTTTACGTATGGGGATTTGAAGTATATTGTACAAACCATCAAAGAAGAAGGTAGTAAATTTACCGGAAAGCCCATCAGGGTGGGAGCCACCTTTGATCCGGGACCGGAGTTTGCCGTCTCATCCTTTAAATATGAACGCCACCCGGAAGTGTGTATGGCCAATACCATGGGTACCAAATCATTTGTAGTCTGTTATGCCACACTCAATGCCGACAGGTATCATTATGCCGCTTATCCGGAAGGTATTCCCCAGGGAACCCTTTTCGGCACCTTCCTGGGTAGGCAAAGCACAGCCTTTCTCGGCGACCTGGGATTCGATTATTTGTGGCTTTCCAATGGATTTGGGTTTGGAATGGAGACATGGAATACGATTGGCGCCATTTTCGACGGAAAATCTTTTCACGGAGAAAAGATGGATGATATCAGAAGTAAGATTCTGTTATTCTGGACCTCCTTCCGGGAAGGTTGCCCCGATTTCAGGGTAGAGACAAGAGGTACCAATCTCTCCACCGGTATTGATCTGGCACGGGACGGAGTAGATTTGAAGAGTATCTACGAAGGAAATTTCAATATCCTCCCGCCACCCAATTCACCATGGGCAGCCCTTGATGGTGATTTCGGACTTGAACTCACAGGATACATGTCCCGCATGGCCGAGTTACCCGATGACCGTTATCTTTTCCGTTTTTATACACACGACCCATGGTGGGCAAACAGCCCCTGGCTGGATCGTTATGGACGCGAGTCGCACGACATCTATATGCCCATGTCAGTCACCCGCATCGACAGCAAAGGTGCTGTGAAGCTACCAACACACCTCAATTTTCTGTCCATTGATGACTCATACGGAAATATGCCGGAGCAAGTACCCAATGAAGTAATACCGCATATCCTGCAGGCCCGCAAAAACGCACCCGATGCAGCAGGGCCGGTGGTGTGGGTCTATCCTTTCGACGAATATCATCACTACGCTTTTAATAGACCGGATCGTTTGGAAGAGATCTTTTATGGCGATTGGTTCATTCGTCAGGCAATTAATGATGGGTTTCCGATGAATACCGTTGTTTCCACCACAAATTTCACCTCTTTGATGAAACAGGGAAGTGAGCTGTTCAATGCTTCAGTGCTGGTCACAACGGTGCCCGATGGAGGTTCCGATATGGAAAAACAATTGATGTCATTCATCCGAAAGGGAGGTAAAGCCATGCTCTATGGACCTGTGGATCACGCAAGCGATGAGTTTCTCTCTTTTATAAATATCAGCCTGGTGGAAGCATTGTCAGGTACCTTCACGCTGACGACATCCCTAAAACGGGACCAGGTTACACTACCCGATCAGATCCGGCACGACGCATCCATGTCGGGCGGAGGAATAAAAACCGTGCTGGCCGAAAAAAGAGATGACACACGCGTTTTGGCATCCGTGATGCAAGAAAAACAGCAGCGTGATGTAATTGTGATGAGAAAAGACCCCTCCTGGAAAGGGGGTGTTGTATGTTATGTGAGAGGTACCAATTCGGCCACTTACACCGGAGGCATGCTACTTTCCAATGACGATCCCACAGCATGGTTTATCGGTGGTTCATTGATGCGTTATACATTATCGGAACTGGGATATGCGACATTCTTCCAA
Organism: Proteiniphilum sp. UBA4084; assembly: GCA_002383605.1. Lineage (GTDB taxonomy): Bacteria > Bacteroidota > Bacteroidia > Bacteroidales > Dysgonomonadaceae > Proteiniphilum. The sequence goes on from DFYK01000036.1 coordinate 25,500, forward strand.
AAGATAAACGCTTCCTTGCGAAATCCGGTGAATACCATTTCCCGTCATGGAAATGGATTCTATTTTGCCGGTTACGTCCCAAACCAGACTGTAGAACAGTTCTTCAGGTTTCCACAAGGTGCTCCCATTTTTACGGGGACTGAGACCCAATTGAAAGAAGGTTTTTCGAGTTACCGGTTCCCTAAATCATGGAACAGGGAATGTCGTGTATTTGTGGAACAGCAGGATGGTATTGTTTCCTGTCGAGAGATGGCTCCCGTCGAATTCAAAGTGAACAGAAAAATTGGAATCAGCGGATTAAATAATGCTACAGTAAGAGTCTATCCAGAAGGTGATGACCAATACTATAAGGCCATGCCCCAAAACAACCATTTTCCTGCCGAAGAAATTATTCTCAAGTCGGAAAAAGGAAATGATTTCGAAGGCAACTACTACGAGTACAAAAATGTAACCGGAGAACTGGTCATTACATGGTAAGGTAAGATGTGTAACAAAATTCTTTTTTTAGTCCTGTTTTCCATGATAATGCCTGCTACCGGCGCATTCAGTCGTGTATTGATTGTCGACAAACAGGCGGTAAAAAGCGAGGTTGTTTATCACTGCATTGAAGATGCATTGATGGAGGCCGTTTCTGGCGATGAAATTTTAATCCATGAGGGGATTTACGAGGAAAAAGCACTGATGGTTCCTGACGGTGTAAGTCTAAAGGGGCTGGGATCCGTTATTATTCAAGGAGAATTACCTCCGGATGTAAGCAATAGTGAACTTGAATCTACATCCACTATTGACCTGTTTCAAAACGGACGGTTGGAAAACCTGACTGTGACTGCAAAAAACATGCGTTATCCGGTACATTCCGATTTCTCGAACGGAAACACCCAGCAGGAAATCATAAACTGCAATTTTATTCATTACGGCAACCATGAAGTGTATCAGTACCGCTTGACAAACAAAGCCAGGGTTCCTGATGCTGCAAATGAGGTAATGATTGTCCAGAGTGCCTGGGGAGGAGGTACCATGGCCGGAGATAAGCGATTATTTCGCGGTTGTTATTTTGAAAGTCCCTTGCGTGCATTTAGCACGCACAACAATGTAGATTTCGACAAAAGCTTCGGTGCTTCTCTCACGGTACTAATGGATTGTGAAATGGTTTCACATGGTCTGAACATAGACGGTACCTCACTGGGGTTTACCACGCCTGTTGTGATTCAAAGCCTGCAGTCAAACAGCCCCGACAAGATAATTCTGACTGACTGCCGAATGAATGGCTATCTCTGTTTCCAGGGAGCATCAACTTTTGAGGTCTACTGCAACACGCCGGAGTTGAAAACCATTTATAACACAGCCGGCGGATCAAAGAAAATAAAGGATCAATTATTCGTTATCTCCGACGACTCTGATTTCTATATATCGAATCCAACCCAGGTCAGACAATTCATCAATCTGGGAAACACGACCATCGGGAGAGGCAAAGCTGTTAAAAAAGAGGACAAGGGCATTTCCTTGATGACTTCCAAAGACAACGAAAGACTATTTCAGGGAGTTGCCCTGCAGGATATACCACCCGGACAAAAAGGGGATGTGCAACACAGTGGTTACCTGCTACGTCCCTACTTTACCGGTCTCACTGGGCAGCTTGAAGAAGGTACCCGCATCGGGATTGATCAAACAGGTAGTTTTATCATTGACAACGAATCTGAAATAGCGATCGTTTCCGATAACCAGAATATCTTTCTTACAAAAATTGAAGAACCAAAAAAGGCACAATCAAATGAATAAAAAAAAGGAGACATACGTACCATGGATCGTTGTAGGAATGCTGTTTATAGTGACAGCCTTGAGTTTCCTTGACCGACAGATCCTCTCGATGTCAATCATCAGAATCAAGGAAGATATTCCAATTTCCGACAGCGATTATAGTTGGATAACCAATGGATTTATTGCGGGCTATGCACTGATGTTCACCCTGGGGGGAATCTTTATTGACAAGTTTGGAACCAAACTCGGGCTTGCGTTGTCGCTGGCAATATGGACCATCGCTTCCGGGTTACACAGCATCGCCACCACAGTCACAACATTCGTCATTTTCCGATTTATACTGGGATTAGGTGAAGGTGCCTGTTTTCCAGGTGTGATCAAAGGAGTGATTGAATGGATTCCTGTGCAGAAGAGATCACTGGCTACAGGAATTGCGATTGGTGGCTCGGCCATTGGGGCTGTCATTGCCCCCCTGATGGTTATTCTTTTACTCGACAGTATCGGCTGGCGCTCTTTATTCCTTGTTACGCCGGTAATAAGTACCATCTGGATAGGTTTCTGGTTATTCTTCAACAACAAAAAAAACAGTGCATATAAAATACAACAGGCTCCTGAATCAAAAAGTCAGCAGATAAAAAAATACTCGTTAAAAAACGTACTTAAAAATAAAAGTGCATGGACATTTATTCTCATGCGGATACTATTTGATCCGATTTTTTATTTTCTCATGTTCTGGATTCCAAAGTTTATGAGTGAAAGCCGTAATATTTCATTGGACATGATTGGGAAACTCTTCTGGATTCCCTTTCTTGTGTTGGGTATTTCCAATATTCTGGGAGGATACCTTTCAGACAAGCTGTTCATCAAAACACAAAGCATCGACAGAGCGAGAAAAATATTAATGGGTATTGCGGCATTGCTCACACTTTCCGTTCTCTTCGTCCCCGTAATTGACTCTGCCTATGCTGTAATCGCGCTGATTTCACTCTTTTTCTTCGCACACGGGATATGGATCACCAATTACTCGACAGCTGTAGGGGATATATTTGGTATGAAAGCGACCTCCACCATGATCGGTCTGACAGGTACCTTTGGCGCCATCTCTGCTTTTTTTGTCAATCGCGGCATTGCGTTTGTCGTGACCAATTACTCATACGATCCGCTTTGGATTTGGGCTGGTTTGATGTACCCCCTTGCCTTTGTGATTCTGTTGATTTTTATTCCCAAAATCAGAAAAAATGAGGCATTTGCATAAGTAATCAATATAACAAACTAAAATTAACTGTCATGAAACGTGTAACAAAAATAGATTATGCCTCGAATGAGGCAACCACACGCCCGAAGATCGGAGTGGTGGGAGTGGGGCATCATACCTATTGGGGACAATTTCCGGGACTGCTGGACGAAATGTACAAAAAACTGGATCTGTTTGTCGGCAAATTACCTGAATATGTGGATGTGCTCGATTTTGGAATGATTGATGATGCCGAAAAAGCGTACAAAGCAGTCGACGTAATGACAAAGTCGAACCTTGATCTGCTGTTTTGCGATATGGTTACCTACGCGACATCCGGCACGTTTGCAGTCATTATGAGGAATCTGAATATACCGATTGTGCTGGTAGCTTTGCAACCGCTGCAGGGACTAGACTATTCCAAAGCGTCCACGTACATGCAATTGATGAATGACGACGTATGTTCCCTACCCGAGTTTACCGGCGTGGCCTTGCGGATGGGAAAACGCATCCCGGACACCATCATCGGCACCTTGCAGGATGATCCGGACGTAGACATACAGATTGATGAATATTGCCGTATTGCCAAAGTACTGCATGGTTTGAAACATGCCCATTTCGGTCATATCGGCCATTCGTTGAATGCCATGCTCGACATGCATTTTGACCCGACAATGTTTACTACTTTCTTTGGTTGTCATATCAAGGCTTGTGAAGCCAATGAGATTGTGAACGAATACAATGCGGTAACCGATAAAGATATCCGGGAGGCACAGGATAAGATTCTGGCATTTTTCGATACGCCCGATCCGGTGTCTGACCCGATATCAATGAAACTCAAAGATGAAGACCTCTATGTGGCTGCAAGGGTGTACGTGGCATTGGATCAATACATCACCAAAAGCAAGCTGAGCGGGTTGGCCTACTATTATGACGGCCCGGCGGACAGCCTGGAAAGACAAGTCATGAGCAATCTGATTGTCGGCAACTCGTTGCTTACCGCTAAAAATATACCCATGTGCGGCGAATCGGATGTGAAGACACTCATCGCGTTGTTCATCATGGACAGGATGGGCATTGGAGGAAGTTTCGCTGAATTACATCCGGTTGACTTCGGAGATGATTTTATTTTGGTGGGACACGATGGGCCTCACAACATCTCTATAGCCGAAGGAAAACCGGTCATCCGGAGTCTGAAGAAATATCACGGAAAACCGGGTTCCGGTGCAGGAGTCGAGTTTAAGATTAAAACCGGCCCCATCACCATGTTAAGCATCAATTCAACCTATGACGGAAAATTCAAGTTTGTGATCGCCGAAGGGGAGTCCGTGGACGGCCCCATTCCACCCACAGGAAATACCAATACGCGTGGTAAATTTAAACCCGACATCCGCACTTTTCTATCCAACTGGGTTAAAGAAGGCCCCACCCATCATTTCTCACTCGGTATCGGCCATCATGCAAAAACATTGAAAAAAATTGCCGGCTATCTCGGACTCGAAGCTGTAGTAGTAACCGACAACTAATCATACACATTCAAATTTGAAAATATTTCGCTCATAATGAACAAGACATTGTTATCAACGGTAGACATTGCAATTATCCTTTTATATCTCGGGTTATTAATTTTTATTGGCATTTATGCTAAACGAAAGGCATCCAGAAATTTAGAATCTTATTTACTTGGGGGAAAGTCTATTCCCTGGTACATGCTCGGTATATCAAACGCTTCAGGTATGTTTGATATTTCAGGTACTGTATGGCTGGTTGCGATCACCGTTATTTACGGATTGAAAAGTATTTATATCCCCTGGCTTTGGCCGGTATTTAATCAGATCTTCCTGATGATCTATCTGTCTGCATGGTTACGTCGCTCGGGTGTTACAACAGGCGCTGAATGGATAAGTTTTCGCTTTGGCAATGATAAGGGAGCAGTTACATCACACTGGATTACGGTTGTTTTTGCCCTCCTCGTTAGTTTGAGCATGCTGGCTTACGGATTTATTGGTATTGGAAAATTCATCGAAATATTTCTTCCGCTGAAGACACTGTTTCCGTCACTACAATTTATTCCGGATGTGTATGTCCCCCATGTATGGGGTATTGTGTTTACCCTGTTTGCTGCTTTCTACGCACTGATGGGTGGCATGAGAAGTATCGTCTGGGCCGATGTGGCACAATATGTTGTTATGACCCTGGCTGCAATTGCAGTAGCCTTAATTGCAATGTCTCATCTGGATGTGATCTCGTTTTCATCTTTGGTTCCAGACGGCTGGTTTTCACCCGTTCCTGAACATCATCTGACACTAAGCTGGAGCGGCAAATTGTCTGAATTCAATACAAGGATTCAGACCGATGGTTATCAGTTGTTCTCATTTTTCTTTGGGATGGTCCTAATGAAGGGAATTCTGACCAGTATGGCAGGCCCGGCACCCACTTACGATATGCAGAAGATACTCTCATCCAGATCTCCGAGGGAGGCATCCCTGATGAGCGGTTTCGTTTCTGTAGTTTTACTGCCAGTAAGATATTTTATGATCGCCGGTTTCGCTGTCATCGGACTCATCATTTTTGATCAGATACGGGAGCAAATCACAGTGAATGGTGTAATTGACTTCGAACTGGTTCTTCCTGCAGTAATTGCGCATGAGTGGATACCTGCCGGTCTGGTAGGTATACTCCTTTCAGGACTGCTCGCGGCTTTCATGTCCACCTTTGCAGGCACTTTAAATGCGGCACAGGCCTATTTGGTAAACGATATTTATATCAAGTATCTAAAGCCGGATGCCACATCAAGTCAATCGAACAGAATGAGCATCGTGGTAGGTGTTGCGGTAGTGATTATCAGCATTATTTTCGGTGTTTTAGCCGAAAATGTGAACAGCATCTTGCAGTGGGTAACCGGTGCACTGTATGGTAGCTACGTGGCTGCCAACATTTTAAAATGGCATTGGTGGAGATTTAACAGCAGCGGATATGCATGGGGAATGGTTGGAGGATTAATTCCGGCGCTTATATTACCCTATGTGCCGGTTTTGAATGACTTACTGCCTTTATATTATTTTCCGGTTATTCTATTATTCTCAGTAGCGGGATGTGTCTGGGGAACGTACACTGCTCCGGCTACCGATACGAAAGTATTGAAAGAGTTCTATGCCAAAACACGTCCATGGGGTTTTTGGAAGCCGATCCATGAAATGGTAATAGCAGAACAGCCTGATTTTCAACAGAACAAATCTTTTGGCAGGGATATGATCAATGTAGCAACCGGAATTATCTGGCAAACGGCATTGGTAGCTGCACCCATCTATCTGGTATTGAAACAATTTAATTCTCTGGCAATAGCATTGATGATTGTGGGTGTTGGTACAATCATCCTCAAGAAAAACTGGTACGATAAACTGGAAAAAGAATAGCCGTATAGCACAGATGTGCCACAGAACACCAAGACAGGTGATTCTGTGGCACATTGCTTGAAGGGCTCAATATCCCGGGTTTTGCTCAAGTGCCGGATTTATATCTATTTCCCGCTGGGGTATGGGCATAAGCGTCTCATAATCCTCTACGGAATAGCTTAATCCTGAAGCAGCAAAATAGGCATTCAGCACAGCCAAAGCTCTTCCGGTTCTGACAAGATCAAACCAACGATGACCCTCATAAAGAAATTCAACTCTTCTTTCCCTCTCCAATGCAAGGCTAACCTGGCCTTTTGACAGTCCGCTTATATCAGATAGCCCTGCACGCTGGCGCACAATGTTTATATAACTTTGAGCATCTGCTGTTTTGCCGGTCTCATTTAAAACTTCAGCATACATCAACAGGACGTCTGCGTATCGGAGCACCGTAAAATTATTATTCATATCGGCAATATTCGATGCAGTAAAATCGACAAATTTTTTCCCGTAAAGCATTCTTACTGTACTGCCGTCACTCATTGGTACCGAATCGGAAACGGAAGCATTTTTTCTTAAATCTCCGTTTTCATAAGCATTGGCCATATCCGTTGTGGGACTTAATCGACCACCACCCAGCTGGTTCCCGGGAAACAGCGCCATCCCTCCGTAAACCGTGGGAACAAAATGCAAGGCAAAACTATTTCCTTCACCCACATTTCCCGATAAATATTTGATCTCGAAAAGTGATTCCGGCAGGTCATCGTTCTGCTTGTCAAATAAACCTGCATAATTGTTCACCAAGGAATATTGTCCCGAATCAATCACCGATTTTAAGATAGTACCGGCTTTATCATACTCTTTCTGTGTCAGATATACTTTTCCCAGCAACGCCTTGGCAGCTCCTGATGAAGCTCTTCCCTTTCCCGGCATGGTCAGGCCTTGTAATAAATCCCCAGCCTGTTCGAGATCCCGGATGATAAAATTATAAATTTCATTCACAGGCTTTCTGGACATGTCGGAAGCTGCTATCTCGTTAGGACTCCGAAAAGCTTTGTCGACAAGTTGGACTGACCCGAATAAACGTACCAGGATGAAATAAGCATAACCCCGTACAAAATAGGCTTCTCCTCTGTATTGATTTTTTTCCTGATCGGGTATCGAAGCATTCTCCAAACGCCCCAGCAGGTTATTTGACCGGGAAATAGCTCCATAACAAGCATTCCATATACTGTGGATGTAATCATTGTTTGAACTTAGCCTGACTTCGTCACATTCCAGTTCGCTAACACCCGGAGACTGTAATGTAACTGTAAGATTGTCTGTGGTCAGTTCGGTAAGAGCAAGAAGTGCATATGTAGCTTCCTGCAGACTTGCATAGGTACCAACGACAGATGCTTCAAAATCAATGGTCGTTTTATAAAATGATTCTTCATTAATCAGATAATCGGGTTGCAGATTCAAAAAATCACTGCAGGATGAGAATATGATTATGAAAAAAACAATTGTACTATTTAATATTTTGGTTCTCATATTATTAAAATTATTATAACGATTATTCATCTGTCAAAAACTCATCTTTAATCCGATGGTGTATGTCCTGGCCAACGGATAAGTCATGTTGTCTATTCCGGAATTGACAATATTGTCTCCGGCTGTGCTTGCTTCCGGATCAAATCCGGGATAATTTGTAAAAGTGTGCAGGTTGGAAACATCTGCAAATATGGTACAGCCTGCCAATTTCAGTCGGTTTGCTATCTTTGAAGGCAGTTGATAGGAAAGATTTACATTCTTAATTCTTACATATGAGGCGTCGAACAAAAAACGGGATGTGGATGTAAACCCATAGGCATAGGTACTTCTTATTGCTCTGGGGATTAGTCCGTCTCCGGGATCCTCCTCTGACTTCCAGCGTCTGTCGACCATTGCAAGCTGATTCTGCACCCCTGCACTGTTGATAAAGGTTTCACCGGCAAGAAAATAGGTTGAACCTCCCTGAGATCCATTTAAGAATATACCCAATGAAAGATTTTTATAAGAAAATGTATTGTTGAAACCCCAGGTAAAGTCTGGCCAGGGGTTTCCCACTATCTTTTTATCATTGGTAGTAATTTTACCGTCAAGGTCTACGTCTTCAAATTTTAAATCGCCCGGTTGGGTTTTTGGATGCTGCACCGGACTATTTGCTACCTCATCGGCATTTTGAAAGATACCGGTCACGTACATCAGGTAGAAACTTGCAATCGGTTGCCCTACTTCGGTCACCTGATAGGCAGAGTTGCTGATTCTCTCTCCTTCGGTAGCAAGCTTCAGAACCTTGTTCCTATTTGCACTAAAAATAACATTACTCTCCCACTGAAAATCACGGTTATTCACATTTTTGGTAAATAAATTCAGCTCGATCCCCTTATTTTCTATTTCTCCGATATTTTGTGTCGAGCTTCTGAAACCTGAAGATGCCGGAAGCTGCACGGCAAGCAACAGATCCGTTTTTATATTTTTGTAAATATCTGCCGTCACCGAAATACGGTCCTGAAATAAACCCAGATCCATTCCAATATTGGTTTGTTTGGTTTTCTCCCAGGTCAGTTCATCGTTGGATAGGCTATTTGGAGCAAGCCCCGGTTTTAAATTTCCGTTTTCTACGTAATTGGTGGAGGAAATAAGGCCAATATGGGCATAATTTTCATTGAGGCTATTTCCGGCTATACCATAGCTCGCCCTGAGCTTCCAATTTGAAATGAACGAGAGTTGCTGCATAAAGGGCTCTTCTGAAATATTATATCCGACCGAGAAGGAGGGGAATGTGCCCCATTTGTTATTGGCTCCGAATTTAGAACTTCCATCCCTTCTTACTGTAGCAGTGACCAGATATTTCCTTGCATAAGCGTAATTCACGCGTGATAACAATGACATCATCGACCATTCCGAAACCATATGTGTTCCCGCATTGATTGTACCTCCGGTCAGATAAGTGATATAGTCGGTGGGAAAATCCGTTGCACCGGCCGAGAGCCTGTCGTAACGGTCTTTCTGAATCGTAAATCCCAAAAGAGCATCGAGGGAATGGTCTCCAAACATTTTTTTATAATTCAGTGTATTTTCATTGAGCCAGTTTAACGATTCAATCTTGGTGACACCTGCCGTTGCAGGGCTTGTCATGCTACCCCAACTGCCCAGATGGGACGATTTCCAAAGTTTAATTTCATTCGTTGTCAGATTAACCCCGGCGGTACTTTTTAATTTGAGCCCTTCCATGATATCATACTCCACAAAATTATTTACAAGTAAACCTCCGGATATCCTGTTATCATCGAAGTTTTCAAGAATAAAAAAAGGATTTTCCACCGGCACACCCATTGGATCCAGGAGTTCAGATACATATTCTCCGTTTTCATCCCTCACGGGAATAGTCGGTGAAGAAGCAAGTGCAGAGGATAGCACGCCCCTTAATCCGAGATGTCCTTCAGTATTCGGATATTTACCATATGTGTATGAACCTGAAATGTAGGATCCGATTTTAAATTTATCGGAAAGCTGCGCATCAATATTTGATCGTACGCTGAACCGGTCATAATCGGTTCCGATTATAATCCCTTCCTGCTTCATATAGCCTCCCGAAACAAAATATCTGATCTTGTCGGTACCGCCGTCAACCGATACTTTATAATCCTGGACCGGCGCCAATTGAAATATGAGATCCTGCCAATCTGTGTTCTGCGTAATGGATGAAGGATCCCGAAATTCAGGTTTTACCCGTGTAGACGCACTCCTTACATTATTTGGGTCACTCGCCTGACCTCCCGCATATACCCAGGCATTGTCCCGCCCGTCTGCGACAAACTCGGCAAACTGCTGCGCGTTCATCATTTCAAGTTTATGGGCTACCTCCTGCATGCCAAATGTGGCATCCACATTCACCGATGCCTTTCCCGACTTCCCTCTTTTTGTCGTAATGATGACCACACCATTTGCACCACGTGACCCATAAATAGCAGTAGCCGACGCATCTTTCAATATTTCTATCGATTCAATATCTGCCGGATTAATGGCAGTAAGAGGATTTACACGACTTTGGATATTGTTGGCCATTCCGGAAGAAGAAAAAGTATTACCGCCAAATGACATCATATCCGATCCACCTCCTCCAGCACCAATGGGGAATCCATCTACAACATACAAGGGTTGATTCCCCCCCGTGATGGAGCTGATACCCCGAACCAGCACATTCACGTTTCCTCCCGGCGCACCGGAGGTCTGCGATATCTGTACACCGGCGACTTTTCCCTGGAGCATCTGATCGAATGAAGCCACCGACGGTTGGATAATTTCTTCACCGCTTACTCTGGCAATAGATCCTGTAAGATCTCTTTTCAGCTGTGTCCCGTAACCCACAATCACCACCTCATCGAGGCTTTGTATATCCTCAACGAGTGTCACATTGATCACATTCTTAGCATTTACCCCTACTTCTTGCGTAAGAAATCCGATATAACTAAATACCAGTGTTGCATTCGGATCCACTTGCTGAATGGAATAGTTCCCGTCATTGTCGGAAATAACCCCGATGGAAGTGCCCTTAATCAGGACATTTACTCCCGGAAGGGTGATCCCTTCCACACTCTTCACCTGCCCAGTAACATGAACCGGCTGCTGTTGTAATTGCTCAACAGAGTAGTCTGCCGCAAAAACAACAGCGCTGTAAACAAAGTACAATAAGGTTACTATCACTTTTATAAAGCGATAATTCTTTTTTGAATAATTTGAAATTCTTTCCATACGTATAAAATTTGTGTTTCATTTTTGTAAACCGCTATTTTCATTCAGTAAACAATACAAATATACCGGCACATCACAACATAATCTAATATTATATTATCTTATATTAATACTATTTCACTTTGCACAATAAAAGTATCAAAAAAATAAACCACTATTCTATCCTCATATTCAGATATTTATTTGCGATATATGCGATTAAGTTTAAGGAATTAGAAATTATAGAAATAACAAAAATGCAAAAAAATGATATTATTCTCAATTCTAAAAATCATGGTCAGGTTTTTAAACTCATCTTATATCAATCTTGGTAAAGTAGCGTTTTAAAACAACAAAAGGGACTCCCTTTTTAGGAAATCCCTCTATATGTTTTGTTTTTTTATTGCGTGGTCCCACTTGGGCTTGAACCAAGGACTCCCTGATTATGAGTCAGGTGCTCTAACCAACTGAGCTATGGGACCTTTGTTTTCGATCTGAAACGATCAAAAGCGGGTGCAATATTACTGTTTTTTTGCGAAAAAACCAAATGATTTTTCCTCAAATCACCGGTTTCCTGTAAATATTGCGTTGGTGTGCATTGACAGCTTGAGAGCGGTTCTGTCTGTGAAAAATACCACAAATGTGTTATTTCAGCATCAAAACAGGATCTTTACCTTTGTTCCGAAAATAAAGATGCAAGTTTCGCAATTAATTTTGGACGAGTTGCATAATTCAATTTTAATTTAATCGTATATTTATGTCAGAATTAACTTTTAGCGTCAATGCGCACAGTGAGAATCCTACGAAAACCGTCATAAATGCCAGAGGTTTTGAATTGATCGTAGACGAACCGCAGGAACTGGGGGGGACCAATGCCGGACTCAATCCGGTAGAAGTTGTGCTGGCAGCCTTCTCGGGCTGTCTGAATGTGATGTCACACGTTGTTGCCAGAGAGATGAACTTCGAACTCAGGGGAGTGAAAATCAACCTGTCGGGCGTGCTGGATCCTGCCAGATTTACAGGAGCTGAGACTACCGGGAGAGCCGGTTACAAACAGATCAACGTAGAGATTATCCCCGATACGGATGTCGACGATGCGACGCTGCAGAAATGGCTTCAAACCATTGAATCGCGCTGCCCGGTGAGCGATAATCTCACCAATCCCACGCCGGTGCATCTCACCATCGTCAATTAAAAAAATAAAAGGCAGCGAAAAGCTGCCTTTGTCATACTAATTGACCTCCGGCTCAATCCAGTCGCCATGATCCTTGATAAGTTGAATAAGATGCTCCACCGCTTCAGCCTGCGGGATATTTTTTGCCACAAGCTGTTTTTTCCGATAAAGTGAAATTTTTCCATGCTCGGCGCCCACATAACCATAATCGGCATCGGCCATCTCCCCCACACCATTTACAATACAACCCATCACCCCGATCTTCAGATGTTTGAGATGGGAAAAATGTTTCTGTACGAGTGCCACGGTGGTCTGCAGATCAAACAGTGTTCTTCCGCAACTGGGACAGGAGATGAACTCCGTCTTGCTGGTGCGTACACGGGCAGCCTGCAGGATTCCGAAGGCATAGGCATCGAGATCGGTGATATTGATATTTCCGTCATTGCTCAGCATGATTCCGTTCCCAAATCCGTCCAGAAGCACTGTTCCGAAATCCACTCCTCCTTTGAGCTGGATATCTTCCGCTTCGTCTTCTGCATAACTACGCTGCAGCACCACCGGCACACGGCAGTCCGCATTCAGTAAAGCATGGAAAAACGCCCGTTGCTCTCCTACTCCGTTCTGATGTGCTGTTGTGAGTATAACCACCACCCTGGGTATTTCCTTCAGTTGGGTAATCACTTCATCAGTCAGTTGCGGGTAGGCAAGACGAAGAAACTTCACCTGTGCCGGACATGCCTCCATGCTACCGATCTCATCGACCCTGAAGAGAGGATAATGATCTATTTTCTCCTCCCAGCGCGAGAAATCAACAATTGATTTCATTCCTTTCGGNNGGGTTGATATCCATGTCATCGATCCGACTCCTGTCGGACAGGACCACTGGCAGAAAATCACCGCCTATATTCCACACGGTATTCGTTTCTCGCCGGTCGGTCGAAAATGGAGAGAAGCCGGGAAACTGCCGTCCTTCAATGTGTGGATGATTTTGCCGTAGCATCACATAGTCCACCAGCTTGCGGGCGACGGGTACTTCTGCTTCCGGATCCTCACTCAGAGAAACACGAATGGTATCTCCCATGCCGTCACTGAGCAATGCACCAATGCCGACAGCCGACTTCATTCTTCCGTCCTCACCGTTGCCTGCTTCGGTCACACCCAGGTGAAGCGGAAAATGAATTCCCTCTTTATCCATCGTGTCCACCAGCAGGCGTACCGCCTTGGTCATCAGCAGCGTGTTGGAAGCCTTCATCGATATCACAATATCGGTAAAATCTTCATCCACTGCAATGCGCAGATACTCCATACAGGATTCCACCATCCCTTCGGGTGTATCCCCGTAGCGCGACATGATGCGATCGGAGAGCGATCCATGGTTTACCCCGATGCGCACGGCAGTACCGTGTTCCTTGCAAATCTGAAGAAAAGTGACCACTTTGGCACGGATCTTCTCCAGTTCCGCTGCATACTCCTCTTCGGTATATTCCAACTCAGCAAACGTTTTCTGCTTGTCCACATAATTACCGGGGTTGATACGTACTTTCTCGGCAATGGTTGCCGCCACTTCGGCTGCACGCGGGTTGAAATGAATGTCGGCAGATAAAGGCGTCGTATAACCTTTCTCCCTCAGCTGCCGGTGAATCTCCCGCAAGTTGTTTGCTTCGCGCACCCCCTGCGTGGTCAGACGGATCAGGTCGGCCCCGGAGGCGATAATACGTTCACACTGTGCCACACTGGCTTCCGTGTCGAGCGTATTGGTGCTGGTCATTGTCTGTATCACGACCGGATGATTGCCTCCCATCGTGATGTTACCTACATGTACATCAATGGTCGGGCGCCGTGTATAATTGAAAAAATCCATTTCTTAATTGATTATTTCTTCAAAGGTAATATTTCTATCCAATATCCGTCGGGATCGATGATAAAATAAAGTCCCATGCTGGCGTTTTCGTAACAGACACATCCCATCTCTTTGTGGTAGGCTCTCGTTTCATCATAGTCTCCGTCCACGCGTAGGCAAAGATGCTGTTCATTGTCTCCCATATTATAGGGCCGCTCCCAGTCTCTGAGCCAGGTCAGCTCCAGGGTGAAGCCCGTTATTCCATCTCCCAGAAAAACCAGGATGTATGATCCGTCAGATGCTTCTTTTCTTCGCACCTCTTTCAAGCCCAACGCCTTGTCATAAAATTCAATACTTTTTTTCAAATCCAGCACATTGATATTGTAGTGGTCGAATCTTGCTTTTATTTCCATTTCTTTTGTTAATTTTTTATACCAGTGTAAATGTTTGCCCCGGCTGCGACAGGGGCATATAATTGCATCCATATTTTGCAGCTATTTCCCTGAATTGGTTTGCTTTTTCGTATTGTTCCCCAAAGTGCATCGGAAAAAAATAAGCAGTACTTATACGAGACACAAACTGCTTTGCACCTCGCATATAGTCCTTCCCCAAACGGGGATCCAGGGGGAACATGGCTACATGCAGCCGATCGGTCTTTTCCGCCAACAGTTCGAGTTCGCATAGGTAATTGTTCTCATAGACGAGCGATTCCGCCTTTCCCACCTCTTCATTCCAATGCCAGTTATTCAGGTCTCCGGCATGAAAAAACTGCCGGTTGTTGTAAGCGACCAAAAAGGAACACCCCACGTCGGTGGATCCGAAAGCTTTTATTTTCAGCCGATGATCAGCGAAAACATCTTCCTTCCTTAAATAATGTGCATCGGCGTCGGTTGTTCCGCTCTGACGCAATTCATCGGAAAAAATATAGGTGATATTTTCTTTGTGTTCTTTCCAGTGCAGTATATCCGGATTAAAGTGGTCGGAATGTGAATGCGTACAAAGCACATATAGATCATCTGCTTTACTGAGCAGATAGTCTTTCACCCAATTTGAACCATCCTCACGAGGCGCATCCCTGTAGTAATCGATAATTAGGGAAAAACCGCCGAATTCAATCAGGTAACAGCTGTGATAAATATATGTAATTGTCATAATCTTTCTACCTATCCTTAAAACAATAAATAGGCAAAATGTTCAAAATCTTACGCAAAAAATTGGTAAAATCACATCGGGGATTAATACCTCAATTTCAGCCAACTATTGTTATGATATTAAAATAAAATTTTACCTTGCAGGAAGTTTTTTCACAATAAATTCAAAAAATCATGAAGAAGTATGTAGCAGAAATGATCGGAACGATGGTGCTTGTGTTGATGGGTTGCGGGGCAGCTGTGTTTGCGGGTGCCGGACAACCTTTTGATTCAGTGGGCACACTGGGCGTTGCTTTTGCGTTTGGACTGTCTGTCGTTGCCATGGCTTATGGCATTGGCAGCATTTCGGGATGTCACATAAACCCGGCTATCACACTGGGTGTTTTTCTCTCGGGCAGAATGAATAGCAAAGATGCAAGGATGTATATGCTCTTCCAGGTTATCGGCGCCATCATCGGTTCATCCATTCTTTGGTTTTTAGCGAAGGATTCCGGTTCCATCACGACACTCACGGGTGCCAATGGTTTTGCCGGGGGACAACTGGGTGAGGCTTTTGTGGCAGAGACCGTATTCACCTTTATTTTCGTGTTGGTGGTACTGGGCGTGACTGCCAAAAATGGGCATAACAAATTTGCAGGTCTGGCGATCGGTCTAACGCTTGTAATGATCCATATTGTCTGTATTCCAATTACAGGCACATCCGTAAACCCGGCCCGTAGCATCGGTCCGGCAATTTTTGCAGGTGGAGAGGCCATGTCACAGCTCTGGTTATTTATTGTAGCCCCTTTCCTCGGTGCCGCCATCGCTGCATTTATTTGGAAAGGAATTACCGTGGAAGACGAAAAAGAAGCCACGGCTTAAGCCAAATGGCAAAGCAAACGCACAAAAAATAATTCCTGGGAGAACTTATTTTCTGTTTATCTGTTTAGTTATTGCACATTTTTTGTAAATTTGCGCAGTTTTTGATTAAAAGAATAATCACAGCGAATCTGGTAAAAAAATTTTGCCGGCTGCTCTAAATTGATAAAATTATGAGTCACAATTTATTAAAAGGAAAAAGAGGGATTATTTTCGGTGCGTTGAACGACATGTCCATTGCCTGGAAGGTAGCTGAGAAAGCCGTTGAAGAAGGTGCCATCATCACGTTATCCAACACACCCGTTGCCGTTAGAATGGGTGATACAGCCCAACTGGGTGCGAAACTCAATGCCGAGATACTCCCTGCTGACGCGACCAATGTGGAAGATCTGGAGATGGTTTTCACCAAATCGATGGAGATTCTGGGTGGTAAAATCGATTTTGTTCTTCATTCAATCGGCATGTCTCCGAACGTACGCAAGAAAAGGACTTACGACGATCTGGATTACGACATGCTGATGAAAACCCTCGATATTTCTGCCATCTCTTATCATAAAATGTTGCAGGTAGCCCGCAAGCTTGACGCGATTGAGCGGGGCGGCTCCATTGTCGCTCTCACTTATGTTGCTGCACAGCGCGTGTTTTACGGATACAATGATATGGCCGACGCCAAGGCACTGCTTGAATCCATTACCCGCAGTTTCGGTTATATCTACGGACGTGACAAGGGAGTTCGCGTGAATACCATTTCACAGTCGCCCACCATGACCACTGCCGGAAGCGGTGTGAAGGGAATGACCGACCTGATGGATTTTGCTGAACGCATGTCCCCGCTTGGTAATGCTACAGCCGACGATGCTGCAGATTATTGTATCGTGATGTTCTCCGATCTTACACGAAAGATCACCATGCAGAATCTGTATAACGACGGCGGTTTCTCGAGCATGGGTATGAGTCTTCGCGCCATGAAGCAGTACAGCAACGGGCTCGATGAGAACAAAGATGAAAATGGAAACGTGATCTACGGATAATTTTCCTATAATCGACAATAAAATAGCTTCGATCTGTGGATTGAGGCTATTTTTTTGGCTTTTCTCTCTGCTTTCACTATATTTGTGCGCTATGCTGATAAAGATATACAACGAGAATCCGCAACCCCGTGAAATTGAGAAGGTCGTCGCCTTATTGCGCGAGGGCGGTATCGTGATTTATCCCACTGACACGTTGTACGGTATTGGCTGTGATGCACTGAATGTAAGGGCCGTGGAGAAGATATGCGACCTGAAGGGAATCAATCCGCAGAAAAGTAATCTTTCGATCATCTGCAACGACCTGAGTGTGATGAGTGAATATGCCAGGGTAAGTACACCTACGTTTAAACTGATGAAAAGGAACCTGCCGGGCCCGTTCACATTTATATTACCCACCACCTCTTCACTTCCCAAAATATACAAGAACAAGAAGACTGTCGGTATTCGCGTACCCGACAACAATATCATCCGCGAAATTGTGGCACAGCTGGGAAACCCTGTGTTGAACACATCGGTAAAAGATGAGGAGGAAGAAATGGAATACAGCACCAACCCGGAATTGATTCACGATAAATGGGGTGACATAGCCGACATCGTGATTGATGGAGGCATTGGCGGCATAGAAGGATCAACCGTGGTCGACTGCACTGCCGATGAGCCGATCATTGTACGCCAGGGCAAGGGAGAGTTAAAATTCTGATATTTTCCCCATGGGATTAAATTAATTGATACTTTCGCAGTCTTAGGTTCATATTGTCATCCAACCAAGATTCAATTTATGAAAAAAATATTTATCTTTTTCTTTACACTCTCTTTTCTGTTGGTTGTTTCCACCTCTTGCAAAAACGATGATCCAGCGGCCAGTAAAGGAGAACTGGTAACAGCCTCGTACAATGCCGCCACCAAAACCTTCACATTAAAATATGAAAGTGGATATACAAACACGGTGAATGGGGTGATAGACAACTCTGTGACTCCTCCCGGCGCAAGTACCACATTGAGCGATGGCACCTTTGTGTCTGTTTCCGACGCCAATACATCGGGTGATGCCACCATCACAACTTCTGCGGCAATATCAAATAACAAATATGTGAACGGATGGATATACGATCAGATGTCTATTTACTATTTATGGAATGAGAAACTTTCCAAAAGTCCAAACTATTCGCTGAATCCTGCCGATTTCTTCAATTCCATTTTATATAAATATCACGCCACCACAAACCCGGAAGGGGATCGGTTCTCCTGGATTCAGGAAGACTATGTGGAATTGTTGAACGATTTGAGCGGTGTAAGTTCCGATGAGATTGGTTTTGAATACATCTTTGCCTGGGCAGATCAGGCGAAAACCCATTATTACGCACTGGTGCTTTACCCAAAGCTGGGTACCGATGCCAAAGCGAAAGGAATAAACAGAGGACGTTTCGTTACCAAAATAGACGGCCAAAATATCACACCCCAGAATTTCAAAACATTATTCGGCGGTACCGGTACAAAAAAACTCTCGATGGCCGACTTAAGTTTTAATTCTTCCACATCGACCTACAGTCTGCAAAACAGCGGAGATGTAACCATTCAAATGCACAACAACTACGCGGAAAATCCGGTCTATAAAGACAGTGTATATTCAATTTCCGGTAAGAAAATTGGTTACCTGGTTTACAACTTCTTTGCCAGAGATAAGGGAGATGACAGCAACGATTATGATAGATTATTGATGAACCGGCTGGATGCAATGAAGACACAAGGAATAAATGAAATGGTGCTCGACCTTCGTTACAACAGCGGCGGGGCTGTCTCATCCGCCATTGCCCTGGCAAGCTCCCTGGTGAAAAACAGATCCACCACCAATGTGCTCACTACCTCCCAGTATAATTCCATTGTTCACAATGAGCTTCTGAAAGAGTATGGCACGAATTACAACAAGGATTACTTCATTGACAAGGTACAGGGTACGACCATCTCTATACCGGCATTGAATTTGCCGCGACTCTATGTGCTTACCAGCGGATGGACTGCCTCTGCCAGTGAATTCGTCATCAACGGACTGAAGCCTTACATGGACGTGACCCTGATCGGAGAAACAACCTATGGGAAAAATGTGGGATCTATCTCTATCTACGAAGAAAACGATCCGAAAAACAAATGGGGCATGCAGCCTATTGTGGTTAAATACTTCAACAGTCTGGGACACTCCGATTTCACTGCGGGCTTTAGGCCCAATCATGATGTGGATGAATTTGCGAATCTTTATCTGTATGAATTCGGGGATACAAACGACCCGTTGCTTGGGAAAGCCATTTCATTAATCACTGGTGTCACAATGGCAGTAAGTTCTATGGAAACATCCACCCCATTCCGCTCTTCACAGGTGGACAAAAAAGCAACGTTTCATATGCAGGAAAAACATCGTTTCGATATGCAGGACGATGTACGGGGTGATGATATCAGAAAGCTGATGAAAAAATAAAGTGCAATTAAAACAGCATAATTAACGGATCAGTTCAGCTCTGTCGACCGGCTGAATACCACACTCCATAAAGAGATTGATGGTGATCCATTCATCCACTTTTAGCATCCCCATCATATGCACAGGTGGGGTGAGGTTAAAGTCGCGGATATTGATTGATTTTTTCACATCAAACGTGAAATATTTCCCTTTCTTCTCAGCTATTACGGGAAAGGTATATCTTTTGGTGATTCCTGTAATTGTAACATCGATCACCGCATCACCTACCTCGCCAAAAGGCTCATTCGACAGTCTGACGTAATCGAGCGCTATGTGCATGACAGGGTATTCATCCGACTTCACCAGCTTATGAAAATCTCTCAATGCCATCTTATTAGCAGACATAAAGTTTTTCACCGGAATCTCCAGGTTGTTTTCGCTCAAATATAGCCTTCCATTCCTCCTGGAAGCAGTGATGTACATTTTTTTTGGGATAAACTTCTCGCCGGGCTGGTCAAACTTAAAGTCGGTCACATTGCTTTTCCCCTGGATGGTAAGCACGCTTTTCTCCTTCACATCTACAGCGAGCGGATAAGAGTCCACTTGCGCATATGTCCCGACCGATATCAGAAAACAGATGGTAAGTATGGATAAAATTCTTTTCATTTTCTCAACCTGAAAGATGATAACCAAACCGGTATTAAATCCCGGTTTGGTTAATTTTTAGGAAAAACAGTTTAGAATGCGATGGATCCGGCGAGCGTCAATCCGTCAAATTGAGCATCTGAATAGATGTTGCTGCCTGGGAACCCATCATAGTTTTGTTTTACGTACTCCACTTTGGCCATGATATTTTTGGTCATGTACCAACCGGCTGCAATGGCAGTACGACTAATATCGGCTTTATAAGCCGGTGTATTTCCAACTGCAGCCATATCGGCTTTCAGTACGTTGTAGCGGCCACCCACATAGAATTGTTCATCAGCACCGAAACGCACCACCAGGTCGGTAACAAACTGATTGGCATCTCTCAGTTCTTTCTCACCGGCAGTGCGTCCTTTTGCCTGTTCAAGGGTCGTAAATGATTCGAACGAAACGCCGCTCACGGGTGAATACTTCAGAAACAGGTTCCCCATCACTGCTTCAACCTTGTCACCAAAACCGGGATTGAATCGTCCGTTTGTGAAAGTTGCACTACTCGGTGCAGCATGGTACATGACCCCGTAATAATTGGAACCGGTACGGTCACCACCGAAAAGTGTGTTCCTGTATGAACCTGCTGTGTAATATCCGGAACCGCTCACACGAAGACGGAACTGATCATTGAATTGCTTATCGTAAGCCAGCTTCCCAATCAGCGCCGGATTCATTTTACCGTTTGAGTATTGATTGGCTGCCTGCGTGGTGTCTATCTTCTGCAGCGTCGGATTGAGCTGTCCGTTGGTGATGGCACCCACCACGGTGAAATCACCGAGATGCACATCCACCTCTGCACCGATTTCGGTAGCAAACTCATCCATGATATGGTTTTCCATAAATGGATTGTAGAAGGTAAGACCACCATCGGAACGACGGAAATGTGCATCGCCGTAGTTCACATCAAACTGACCCACTTTAATGGTAGTGATCTCCATGATGTCATCTACAAAATCCCAGGGCAGGAAAGGTAGTTTCTCCATTTGAAGAAAGCCGCCTTTTACCCATGTCTCATTGTGATGACGGGAAGCCAGGTAAAGCTCAAAATTCAGGTAAATTCCATCTGCCAGATTCGAATTGAAAAACAAATTGGCTTGCGGCAGACCGAAGTTATTGGTCAGTGGTACCAAAGTAAGCGGATTTTCACTTACATATTCTCCATGCGCGTTGCTATGATCAAGCGCGGAATAAGGAAGTGTCAGCGCGCCGCCAATATTCACTTTCAATCCATCAAATTCTGTTTCTGTCTTCGGTGTTTCAAAAACGTTGATACCGTCCTTGTTAGTCGGACGTAACTGAGCAAATGTAACGCAAGCTGTTAAAATTGCGACCATTGTAAGGAGACCTCTTTTTTTCATTTTCTTCGTTCTTTGTTTAATATTAAATAATCATTTGTTTTGTGAATATGCTGTTGAATTAAAATTAATTGGGGCTCCTTCAAAAGTCACACGGTAATTCACCGTTACCTGGTCTTTTGTTTTCATGGTACCCAGCATGGCAGTGGGGGCTTTCATTCCATAGTCGCTCATCTTAACCGGCAGTGATCCCTGAAAAGTATATACGCCGGGGCTTGTTACTTTCCCATCCGCTTTCAGTGTCACTTTTTTTGTAGCACCGCTTAGTGAGAGATTCCCTGTTACCGTTACCGCAATATCATCACCGTTCACCTGAATTGAGTTTAATTCGGTCATGTTAAAAAGAATTGTCGGATTCTTTGGTTCATTGAAAGCCTCATGGGTCTTCTTGTCCATCTGCTTTTCACCGCTGATAAGGGAACGTACAGGTATTTCCACAGTCAGGGACTTTGGAAGATTGTCGGCCACGGTCATTTTCCCTTTCACCTCAGTTGCTTTGATTGTAAAATCGTGCTTCACATTTGTCTCTCCGTTGACAGTTACCGCAGAGGATTTGATGTTGAGAGTTTGGGCATTCACAAGGACACCCGCAGTGATAAACATAAACAAGAGCGCAGATACGGCTCGCTTGTTGAATAAAATGGTTTTCATAAATAAAATGTAAATAATTTATTAATAATTATAGTATTCCTATAGATTTGCTGGGATTACATCCCNNAGAAATATGCATCAATGCTATAGTTTTTGTAGGAATTGATCCCAAAAAAACTAATCACACAATGCGCAATCTTCTTTCGTTTCCTGCATAATCTGCTCCAGATTCCTACTGGAAAGCATCTCTACAAATTGCTTGTGAAACTGTTTCCAGTAAAGATTTGCTTTGCAGCACAGCGTTGAACGTCGGCAAAAAGATTCGTCTGAAATACACTGTACCACGAGAACAGATTCAAATGCCGTATAAATGTCCAGCATCGTGATCTCAACGGAGGGCCGGGCGAGCACGTAACCACTTCCCCTTCCTCCGACATTTCTTATTAACCCCTTCAGTTTGAGAGCACTGACAATATAGTCGAGATATTTGACTGAAATCTGTTGCCTCTTTGCAATTTCCTTTTGAAGGATCCCTTCAGAACTTTGACAATCGGCTATCTCAATCATTGTCCGTAGCCCGTACCTTATTTTCGTGTTAATTTTCATTCCACTCTGAACCAACAGACAAAGATAGCACAAAACTAAATAATTGATGCTATATTTCACCCATTTTCTATGCTTCAACAGGAAAAAAAACCACATTTTCCACAGCGTCCATGATGGCAAACAGTTCACTAAGCGTTGCGGCCTTCAGCATGGCAATGCGGGTAGCTTTAAAATCCGGGATTCCCTTAAACAAAGGGGTAGCAGCGATGTGACGGCGCATATGCAGGATGCCACGCACTTCGTCTAACCGTTCTACACTTTCCTGGACCTGTTTTTTCAATACATCAAGATACCAGCCGAACGACTCTTTCGGAAGATGCTCCCCGGTTTTCAGAAAGTGTTTCACGTCCCGAAAAATCCAGGGTTGACCGATGCTGCCCCGGCCGATCATTACAGCGTCAACCCCGGTTTCCTCAAAGCGTTGTCTTGTTATTTCCGGCGTGGTCACATCGCCATTCCCGATAATAGGAATATGCATGCGGGGATTGTTTTTCACCGCTCCAATCAATGACCAGTCGGCCTCTCCTTTATACATCTGTGCGCGGGTGCGTCCATGCAGGGTAAGCGCCGCGATGCCGCAGTCCTGAAGCTGTTCAGCCAGTCGAACAATGATCTTTGAGTTGTCGTCCCATCCCAGACGGGTTTTGACAGTAACCGGCTTCTTCACCGCCTTGACCACCTTTTCCGTGATTTCCAGCATCACATCCGGCGTGCGCATCATTCCCGATCCGGCACCCTTGCCGGCAATCTTTCTGACGGGACATCCGAAGTTGATATCGATCAGATCGGGATCGGCCTCCTCGCAGATTTTGGCTGCTTCCACCATCGCATCGGGGTCGCTGCCATAAATCTGTATCCCGATGGGACGCTCCTCTTCACCGAAGAATATTTTCCGCTTTGTCTTCTTCACATCGCGAATAAGTGCATCGCTCGAAATGAATTCGGTATAGACCATATCGGCGCCAAACTGCCTGCAAAGCAGCCTGAATCCGACATCTGTCACATCTTCCATCGGGGCAAGAAAAACGGGCCTCTCCGGGAATTCAATATGAGCTATTTTCATTTTCCTGATTTCTTTGTTGATGGTTTGTTTGTTCTGTTGCTCTTCCAGTCGCAAAGATGAGATTGGAACGCTGTGATTTTGAGTGCAAAGATAAACAAAGAGTTACAAAAAATAAAATCGTGAAACCTAACAAGTGTAAACAGCTCATTCTGTTTGAATTTTTACATTGTTCAACCGCAGGGGCGAAACAGGAGAGATTGCATCACCGGAACGGAGCCAAACAGCGTGCTCTTCTTTTTTGTCGAGAGTCACCGGAGTCAGTTTCTGAGAATAGATCTTCCATGCTGACAAGGGGTTCACACCATAAGAGAATGTTTCATCAAAGCCATTGTAATATTTAATTATCAGCTGATTTAATCCTTTCTTTAAAGGCAGAAGCAACAGTTCCTTTTGTTCTTTGATCCTTGCTGGCGAAAGATGCGCCGTGAGATACTCACCGTTAAGCAGGATGTAGACTCCGTTGCCACAGGTAATTTCCACGGATGCCGTCTGTTGGCGTGACGACACAATCTCATGCAGGAAGATCACGCTTTCACGTGGCTGTATATCCTCTGTATAAATCACTCCCTCCTGAAAGTTATCGACAAGCTCCCACTCCGAACCCATCGTGTTCAGGTCGACAGAGGCTGCCCCTTCTTCCTCCACATTTCCAAATACTCCGCGGCCCGGTTTCCGGAAAACCTTACTCCAGATGACCGAGTTTGAAGGCAATCTCTCTGTCTTAAAAGATGCGGACTGAAGAGTTACCGGTTGCTTATGCCCATCAATCTCCAAAACAATCCTTCTACCGGTCTCGCTGTCTGTAAAAGTAATCTCCGGCGTAACTTTTCTCGTGCCAGCAGGCAATACCCATTCATAACCAATGATACTTTTGTAACCTGCATAATAGTTGAGGCTGGAATGTCCGAACAATGGCGTGGCATTTTGCGGAGAGAGTGCTCCGCTCCCGACCACTGATTGCGAGACTTCCGCCGGCAGATAAGATGCCTTCTCAGGATCATCTTTCCAGGATGAAGAGAGATTCAGGGGGTTGACTTTCAACCATGCGCCAATTCCCCTGAGCACATCTCTTTCAAATTCCACCACCGAGCCATCACCCCGGGGGCCAATATTGAGCAGATAATGACCACCAGTACCCACCACCCTGATTAGGCTTGCAATTTTTTCGTTTACTTTCTCTTCTACACTTCCCCGATCCTGCCATGAACGATAGCCCCAGGTTTCATCGAACATGGAGGCGGCTGTTTGCCAGGGTACACCCAGCTGATAATCGGGGTATTCATTGTCGGTCATCACCGCAAAATCCACGAAGTCGTTTCCCAGCCGGCCGCTGACCATACATTGCGGTTGCAGTCGGTTCACCAGCTCATACAAACCTTTGCTCTGCTCGGGGGTCAGTGATCCCATGTCGAACCATATCTCAGAGATATCGCCGTAACGGGTCATGATCTCCTCCACCTGCTTCAGGTTATAGGCATAATGTTCCGGCGTCAACGGATCGGCATTGTGGCTGGAGATGGGGAAAGCCTGCGGATAATGCCAGTCGATCAGCGAGCAATAAACTCCAAAGCCTATTCCTCCTTTTTTACAGGCCTCGGCCAGCTCTTTCATCAAGTCCCTACCGTAGGGTGTGGCATCCACAATATTGAAATCGGTATAATCGGAATGATACATGCAAAACCCGTCGTGGTGCTTCGAAGTAAAAACGATTGACTGCATGCCAGCCTCCTTCGCAAGAGAGACGATGCTGCCGGGGTTCCATTGTACCGGGTTGAATTCTTTTGTCGTTCTGGCATACCAGTCGCTGAAGATGCCGGCAAACGACTGAATCTGTTCACTATAACCACGTGTAACAGGTTTTCCTTCATAGACGCCACCATAGGCGGAATAGAGGCCAAAGTGGATAAACATCGAGAATTTCTGATCGAGCCATTGCTGCGACGGCTTTTGCTGCGCAGAAAGCAAAAGGGTGCATAAACATAAAATCAGTGTTGCTTTCAGTCTCATAAATTTCAGTTAGATGAGGCAAAGATAACAATTTAAAATGCTTGTGCTACCTCATCAATCATTACGCTGACGGAGTTGATGCCCCCTCCGGCCAGATACCACATTTCCGGGTTGAGGTAATAGATCTTCCCGTTTTTTGAAGCGGTGGTCTGTTTGATCAGGCTGTTTTCAATCTCTTCTTTATTGGTAATCTCGTTGTCTACCACCCGGCTGCGATCTATGATAAAGATGATATCGGGATTGGTTTTCTGTATAAACTCACTCGAAACCGGATTGCCATGGCGGTGTGTATCCAGACCCACTGCCGCTTCCTTCACGCCCAGTACATCGTGCACAATGCCAAAGCGCGATCCGCTGCCATAGGCACTGAAGCGACCCCGGTTGTGTAACAGGATCAACGCCTTCTCATCGGAGGTGGCAGTATGCTTTTTTACCTCCTCCACTTTCGAGCGGATGTCGGCTTTTGCCTTTTCTGCCTCCTTCTGTCTATCGAAGAGCAGCGCCAGATCATCGAGGTTCTTTTCAAAGGCATGCATAAAATCGCCCGCTTCCACGACCGTGGGATATATCACCGGCGCGATGGGGGAAAGTTGATCGTAAAAATCGGCCAGCCTGTTGCCCATGATGATCAGATCAGGTCGTGCCTCGTTTATTTTCTCCAGGTTCACCTCCACCACGCTTCCCACATCCACAATGGAAGCGTCATCCTTGTACTTACGCAAATGCGACGGCATGCTGGTTTTTGGCACTGCCACCGGCTTTATCCCAAGATAATCGAGATTTTCCAGGGCAGAAAAATCGAGCACCACCACCCTCTGCGGATTCCTGACTACCTCCACGGTACCCAGTGTATGGGTGATCGTGACGGTTTCACCACCCCTGCCCTCTCCGGCACCACTCTTTTGTTGATTGCCCCCGCATGCGCTGAGGAACATCGTAAAACCAAGGAGCATCGTAAGCCCCAAAAACAAACTATTCTTGTTCATACCTTTTAAATTTAATTTATACCTTAATCCCATACCCATTAAAGTCCCAAAATTTGCACAATAAAAGCGGATAACTGACAGCTGACTGCCAACTCCCCAAACCGCTGAATCTAACTCCAACCCCACGAAAAAAGCTGATCGCTGATACCTGACAGCTGACAGCTGTATCTCAGAAATAATTACAAATCCTTTTATTGTCAAACTCACATATTTTTACCCGAACACCAAACACGTCTTTGAGCACATCTTCGCGGATGATGTTGTCGGTGGTATCGTGATAGACTACCTTGCCGTCTTTCAGGGCGACGATATAGTCGGAATAGTGAGAAGCGAAATTGATGTCATGCAGCACAACGATGATGGTCTTGCCCAGCTCGTCGGCCAGCTGACGCATCATTTTCATGGTCTGCACCGAATGTTTCATATCGAGGTTGTTCAGCGGTTCATCCAGTAGTATGTACTCCGTATCCTGGGCGACCACCATCGCCATATAGGCACGCTGCTTCTGTCCCCCGCTCAGCTCATCGATATAGGCATGTTCAATCGCCCTCAGATTAAGGAAGTCGATTGCCCTGTCCACCTTCATCATGTCTTCTTTGGTCAGCTTATCCTGTGAATAGGGAAACCTGCCGAAGGAGACCAGCTCGCGCACCGTCAGTTTCAACCTGACGTGGTTCGACTGTTTTAAAATGGAGAGCCGCTGTGCCAGCATCCGATTCTTATACTCTGTCACATTCTTCTCATCCACCATCACCACTCCTCCGTCCTGCGAGAGTAGGCGGCTGATGACGGAAAGCAGGGTGCTTTTGCCGGCGCCGT
>DFYK01000048.1 GCA_002383605.1 Proteiniphilum sp. UBA4084
TCCAGGTATCGAAACCCTCTTTCAAGATGCCACTGCCAGCCCCCAGGTAAGTACCCTGGTAGCGATAGGCTTCCATACCGAGCAGGGCATTGAAGGCATGGCCGTTCACTCTCCAGTCGTAAGTGGCCGTGTTTGTCCAGGTGAGGCCGAGTCCATGATTCATATTCTGCGATACCCCGGTACGGGTGTCGTTGTAGCTGTAAATACTGAAATGATAGAGCGGCGTAAAGCTGCGGTATTCGCTCGAATTATATACACCACCAAAGAGGGTTCGCAGCTTCAACCCCTTCATCGGTTCAATCTCTGCATAGAGGTTGCCGTTTAATGTAGCGGTCTTGTTTTCGTTGTTGGTGTTAGTCATCATTTGACCGTAGGGGTTCCCTTCACCATTGTACCAGTCACTGTTGCTGGTATCATTGTATGGCGAATCATACGGGTTATTGTCGCTATAGACGGGGGTCAACGGTGATATTCCAAAAGCACCCCTCAACGTGTTGTTGTACTGATTGCCTACGCTGATGCCATTATTTGTCCGGTAGATAAAGCTCACCTGTTCACCCACTTTCAGGAAGCCGTTGAACAGTTTATGCTCTGAGTTGATACGAAAATTATACCGTTCGTAATTAGAGACATCGGCACCCCCCACAACCCCTTCCTGATTCATATAACCCAGGGAAATGGCGTAAGTGGAAGCAGTGGATCCGCCGGTAACACCCAGCGTATAACTCTCGGTGGCGGCATTGTCTTTAAACATCGTTTCCACCCAGTCGGTATCATATACCTGACCGCTTGCGTCGTAGATCGACTGGAAACTACTCCAGTTGTAAGCCGCATTACCGCTGTTCAGCGCCTGCTCGTCCATGATGGTCATATACTGGGCTGCATTCAGCATATCTGCCTTACGAGCCACATTCTGCACACCGTAATAAGCATCAAAATTAACCTGGGCCCTTCCTTCGCGGCCGCTTTTGGTGGTGATAAGCACCACACCATTGGCAGCCTGCGCCCCGTAGATTGCCGCTGAAGCGGCATCTTTCAACACGTCGATGCTCTCGATGTCGGAGGGGTTTAACGTGGATATGTCTCCCCCTATTCCATCGATCAGGTAGAGCGGGCTGTGGTTACCAATGGTACCCAGACCGCGAATCACGACCCTCATGTCGGAGCCGGGTTGTCCGGAAGTAGAGGTAATATTAACCCCGGGCGTTTTCCCTTGCAGGGCTTGCAGGGGGCTGACCGTATTCATCTTGGCCAACTCATCGCCTTTCACTTGCACGGTTGCTCCGGTAGATAATTTCTTGGCTTGCACACCATAACCAATCACCACCAGTTCTTCGAGCACCTCGGTATCTTCCGTCAGGCTTACATTGATTACATTTTCGCGTACAGTCACCTCCTGCGATATAAATCCAACATAGGAGAAAATAAGCTGCTGTCCGTGATTTACCTGGATAGCATACCGTCCATCGATATCGGTTACCGTACCGTTGGTGGTTCCTTTTATAAAAACCGTTACACCGACCAGCGGTTCATTGTCGGTTGCCGAGACCACGCTGCCGGTCACGGTTGTAGCCTGCAAAGGTTCTGCATGTAGTGTCACCGGTCTCCATAGGATCAGCGACATCCCGATTAAGAAACAGTATAAATAACCACTATTTATACTTCGTTTAAGATTCATGTTTATCATACCTGCACAATTAATAGTTTAACATTCAATGTATTAGTCGTTATACGCATTCCGCTTAACGAATCACTCCGATTCTATTTGGTCACTTTTATTTCAATCATATCTTTCATCAATCCATCCGACAGGGCTGTCAGATATACCACTCCACTTCTCTTTTCTCATTTCACCAAAGCTATCTTTTGTGCCTGACCGTTGTAGGTCACTTCAATCCCCTTAGCATCGGGGCTTACTCCCCGCGGTTTGTTTTTATCCACACAAACGATATGGAAAGTACGTTCCTGCAACATGCCGTCGAACGCCCCTTGCCTCTCACCAATTTCGAGTGTACGGGATGCATCGTCATAATGGAAGCCGATGGTAGCAAAGGCTCCCTTTTCATAATTGTAATTCACTCCCTCATCTTCGTAGAGTGTGAAAGTGCCGTTTTTACCTGCAAAGAGATACAAGGTAATCTGTTCGGGCTTTTTCTCATCTGAATACTGGATCTCCGGGCCAAACGGGATAATGGCCCCTTCTCTTACGAAGAGCGGTATGCGGCTATAGGGAGCATCGACCCGTTGTTTTTGTCCACCCTCAATGAATGCTCCGGTATAGAAATCATACCAGCCGGTGGTAGCTGGGAAATAAACTTCCCTATCAGTTGCCCGATAGGTATACACAGGGCAGACCATCAGCGAATTGCCAAACATGTACTGGTCGCCAATATCATTTACTTTCCGGTCTTTGCTGAAATCCATCACCAGGGCGCGCATCATGGTATAGTCGTTAAAATAGGTCATTCCGGCCATTGAATAGATATAGGGCATCAACCGGTATCGGAGTTTATTGTAAAAGAGCATGGATTGATATGCGGGATGCCCCTCGGGAGCGATGTGAAAGATTTCTCTGTAGGGGAATTGTCCGTGAGAACGGAACAATGGGACAAAAGCTCCAAACTGTGCCCAACGACTGTTTAGCTCGCGCCATTCTTTCAGATCCTCATTCTCAATTCCGGTCGCCTGAAAGTGACGTTGTGCCTGCTCATATCTTTTTTCCACACAAAAACCGCCGATATCCATTGTCCAGTAAGGTATACCGGATAACGCAAAGTTGAGGCCGGCGGAGATCTGTGCTTTCATATCTTCCCAGCGGGTGCCGATATCACCGCTCCACACTGCGGTGGAATATCGCTGGATACCGGTAAAGCCCGAGCGTGTGAGCAAGAATACACGGTCATCGGGGTTCACATTTCGCTGTCCCTCATAAATTGCTTCGGCGTTGACCAGCGAATAGGCATTGAAGTATTTTGTGGAGGGACCAAGGGCTGTGGGGCCGCACAGTTTCTTCCGGTAATCCATGTCGGTATTATCCTGAATATTGGGTTCGGAAGCATCCATCCACCAGGCATCCACACCCAGAGAATATAAGTTTTCTTCGAGCTGCTTCCAGAAAAGTTTGCGTGCACCTTCGGCGTATGCATCATAAAAGGAGCCGATATAACCCTGCCCGATCCAGTCACGGATGCTGTCTTTTACTGCCTGTTGATACATCCAGCCGTTTTTGTCGAACGCTTTGTAATGATCGGTATTGACATAAAATTTGGGCCAGACGGAGATCATGATCCGGGCATTCATCTCATGTATTTTGTCGACCATCCCTTGTGGATCGGGGAATCGTTCCCTGTCGAACTTGTGGCTGCCCCATTCCGGTTCCGGCCAGTAACTCCAGTCCTGCACGATGTTATCGATGGGTATACCTCGTTTTCTGAATTCAGCGAGGGTTTCCACTATTTCATCCTGTGTTTTGTATCGTTCGCGGCTTTGCCAGAACCCCATGGCCCATTTGGGCATGATCTGCGATTTTCCCGTAAGGCTCCGATATCCGCTGATTACATCGTCCATGCTGCTCCCAGCCACAAAATAGTAATCGATGCCGTTGCCCATCTCGCTCCAAAGTGAAAGTTTATTCTGTTCTTCATCCGAAACGGGGCTTAATGCTTTCAATGCAATGTAGGATACTCCGCCGTCAGGTTCCCACTCTATGCGCAGGAGCACCCTTTCACCTTTTTGAAAGTGATGATCGAACTTATAACTGTTGGGATTCCAGGCAGTGCGCCAACGCTCTTCCACCACCGGTTCATTGTTGATATATACACGGGTATAACCGGCATAATGGAGGAAGAAGCGGTATAATCCACTTTCGGGAGCCTCTATTTCGCCGCTCCAGACAACATTTGCATGATTCAGATCAAAATCCTTGGGGAAATTGTGTAGCAACGACAAAAATTGATAATCGAGCTTCCCCTCTTTGCGTACAATTGTCTGCGAGGGGTCGTTCTTTTTCGTGTATACAGCGGTGAGCCCTCCCTCAGCGCCATCACTACCGTAAAGCCTGAACTGATCGATGTCGGCATAATCGCGTACATCGCCAAATTTGGTCAGCGAATAATTATCCCATACAATGCCATAATTTTTATTGGAAATGACAAATGGTACCGATACTTTGGTGTTGTACTGGAACAGCGATTCGTTTTTTCCTTTGTAATTGAAATCATCGGCCTGATGCTGTCCCAAACCATAGAAAGCTTCGTCGTCGGGTGATTCGAACAGTTGATGCACCGTGTAACCTTTGGTTCCTTCCACTTCAATGGGTGTCAGTGTTTTTCCACCTCCCTTATTTTCTTGTAGAAGAATTTCACCTTTTTTATTTAGAAATGCTATTTCACCCGTCGTTTTGTGGACGGTTACATCCAAAGAATCGGTAGAAAGGATGACCAGTTCTTCTTTCTCTACCACATTGAACTTGTTCGAAAAGGTTAATCCCGGTTTGGTAATCAGGCTTTTTTCACTGGCGAAATCTCTCTGGCTAGTGGCCGAAACGTGGATAATCTGCTCGTTGACAACCTGCAAGCGGATGGCATGTGCGCCCGAACTGTTTCCCTGTTTTAACCGAACGATAATTCCGTTTTCTACCTTTTCAAGTCCCGGCGAGGTGCAGGAGAAAAAAAAGAGGATTCC
Source organism: Proteiniphilum sp. UBA4084 (assembly GCA_002383605.1). Classification (GTDB taxonomy): domain Bacteria; phylum Bacteroidota; class Bacteroidia; order Bacteroidales; family Dysgonomonadaceae; genus Proteiniphilum. Next base: position 4,684 of record DFYK01000048.1, read on the forward strand.
CAATGTGATATAAAAAATGCGCCCCATGTATTATAATTATTTTTTTGTAAAATTAATCATAACCCGGGAGGAGGCATCTTCTCTCTGTTTGCGCTTGCTGTTGGTTTTGTTAAGTGAGGGGGTTGTTTTGTTTCCGTAAACGATGTTAAATGTTTACAGTGTTGTATCGGAATCCCGATCGGCGGGATGATCCGGGTATTTTGACGCGTTACGCTGGTATTGCGAGGGTAATACATCAAACTCCTCTTTAAAGTATTTGCTGAAATTTTTAGGATTGTTAAAACCTACCAGATAGGCTATTTCGGAGATTTGCAACTGGCTTTCCCGTAATAACTGAGCGGCCCGTTTAAGCCGGATAATGCGGATAAACTCAATCGGGCTCTTACCGGTAATGGAAATCATTTTCTTATACAAATGCACCCTGCTTATGCCCAGCTCCTTACTCAATCTCTCAACCGAGAATTCACTATCGGCGATATAAGCTTCCACCAATTTTATAGCCTGTTGAATTAACTTCTCATCCAGCGGTGTGATGGTAATTTCCGCAGGCTGAATTTCCATCTGGTTTTTGAACTTTTTCTGTCTGTGGGATCTCAATTCCAGCATTTTGTTAATTCTAAGCAATAGAATATCGAAATTAAACGGTTTGGTGATATAATCATCGGCACCGGTTCCCAAACCGTGTAGCTCCTGTTCCTTGGCGGTATGTGCCGTGAGTAGAATGAGGGGGATGTGCGATGTGCGCAGGTCGTTTTTCACTTTTGCACACAGTTCATACCCATCCATCTCGGGCATCATCACATCGCTGATGATGATGTCGGGAGAAAACGCAAGAATTTTCTCCCATGCTTCTTTTCCATTTGAAGCATCGATCAGTGAAAAATTATCTTTTAGCGTATCTCTCATGAAGTGACGGAAATCATCGTTGTCGTCCACCAAAAGTATCAGCGTTTCATTCCCTTGCCGTGCATACTCTTCTTCTCCGAAGGAGGCCTCCTCATCCCGGGTTCTCATCTGTTCTCCTTCTGGCATCACCGCCGGCTGTGACACAATATGCTCCAGTCTCTCTACCGGGAAATAAAGGACAAACAAACTTCCTTTGGGCACGTTGTCATATACCTGAACGGAACCTTTACAAAGAGACACAAACTCTTTTACGATGTGCAGCCCGATGCCGCTTCCCGGAAAATCTTCGTTCCTGGTTTTCCCCTGGTAGAAACGCTCAAAAATTCTTTTTTTCTCCTCATCTTTTATCCCAATCCCATTATCCACAACCCTGATCTCCAGCCGTTCCGACTCATTATCTCCGGCTTTAGGCAATAGCTTTGCCATAACATCCACAGCGCCGTTCTTCTCTGTAAACTTGATGGCATTGGAGAGAAGATTCATCATGATTTTGCCCATTTTGTCTTCATCGAATACCATGCTCAATTCATCCACAGAGGAAAAGAAAGTCAATCGAATGTTCTTTTTTTCTGCATATTCGATAAAATGGTTGCAGGAATTTTTCAGGAATGGGATAATGTCACCATAAGATAAATTCAGGGCATGTTCCTTCACGTCGCTCTTCCTGAAATCGAGCAACTGATTCACCATATTCAATAATCGGATGGCATTTTTATGGATCAGGGAGAGTTGCTGTTTTTGTGGATCATCCACCACCGTTTTCATCATGTTCTCCAGTGGTGAGATAATCAGCGTCAGTGGTGTCCGCAGTTCATGACTGACATTGGTAAAGAACTGGAGTTTCATGTCGTCTATTTCATGTTTCCGTTGTGCCTCCAGTTCAATCTGTTTTATTTTAAACTTCTGCTGTTCGTTTCGGATAATCGTGTAGCGAGCGAGCAACAAAATCAGTATCAACATGATTGAATAAAAGATATAGGCAAGCGGAGAGAGCCAGAAAGGTGGCTTTATGTGGATATGCAGTACGGTTGATTCCTCGCTCCAGAAGCCGTCACTGTTGGCAGCCTTTACCCTGAGGGTATAATTGCCGGGAGCCAGGTTGGTGTATGTGACGCTGTGTACACCCTGATCGGTGATTAACCAATCTGTATTGAACCCTTCGAGCATATAGGCATAGGTGGTTTTCTCTGGAAGTACATAGTTCATGGCCGAGAATTCCACGGAAAAAACATTTTGCCGGTATTTGAAGGTGACCTCTTTCACGCGATTTAATTCCGATTCCAGTATCCAGTTCCCCTGATATGCTGCACCCACCTCAACCTCTTCGTTAAACAACCTCAATCCGGTAAAAAGGACTTTGGGTTGCGATGTATTGTAACGGATATTTTCGGGATTAAAGAAGTTGAATCCTTTGGTTCCGCCGAGCAGAATTTCTCCATCGGGTGTTTTAAATATCGATCGCAAATTAAATTCATGGCTTTGCAGCCCGTCTACTTCACTATAATTCACAAACGAAAAATTATATTCGCTGGTGATGGGATGAATATGGATGATTATGTTTGATACGCCGTTTGAAGTGGTAATCCACATATTGTGTTGATTATCTTCAATGATACCGGAGATAACGTTACCGGCCAGACCGTCGCTTTTGTATAATTGGGTGATTTGATCCTGTTTTGGATCCCAGATGTTCAATCCGTCCCGGGTCCCTACCCAGATGAGCCCGCGGCTATCTTCATAGACATGATTCACATTGAGATTGGTGAAAAACTGATCTCTCTTGCGGTTGGACTGCAATATCTCGAAACGTTCGCTATTTATATCGAAGATTGTCACGCCAATGGCTGTTCCGAGTATCAGTCGATCGTTTTTACCCAAAAAAACCGATGAGATAAATTCCGACGATAGCTGTTGTTTGATGCTATTATTGAAGGTGGTAAATTGTCCGTCTTCGGGATTGAATTTTTGCAAACCTCCTCCTAAAGTGCCAATCCAGATCGTTCCCGACCTGTCTTCTACAATTGACCACACATTGTCACTGGCAAGGCTGTTCGGGTTGCTGGGGTCATGACGATAGTGGACGAATCTTTTGCCATCGAAACAATCCATCCCCGACAGATAGGTTCCGATCCATAATTTCCCATTTTTTGCGGCACATAAACTGACAACCACATTGCTGGTCAATGAGAAGTTATTGTTCGGCTCATGACTGTAAAGATGAGTTGTTCCGTTCTTTTTATCCAATTGTACCAATCCGCTCCCATTGGAGCCGATCCAGATGTTTTCGTTCTGATCTTTGATGATGGAATTTACATCGGGTTTAAAGTGATCGATCTTGTTGAAATAATGTAAATGATCGATGCCGAATTTGTACATGCTCTCACTGAAGTAAGATATCCCGTTTTTATAGGTACCTACCCATATCATATCTTCCTGATCGGCGTAAATACAATTGATGCTGTTGTGCGCAATGCTTCGCTCATCGTAAGGCTGATTCTGTAAATTGGTCAGCTTGTTTGCTTTTTTATCGATGATGTCGATGCCGCCATGATCTGTTGCCATCCAGATCAACCCGTTATTATCCTGCACAATATCCTGGATCATGTCACTGGACAATAAAAAAGGGAAATCGCTTTTTTTTGATCCCATACATTTCCATTCTTTTTGTCGGGAATCGTAGAACCAGGTTCCCAGGGGCATATCAGAATAAATCCAAAGGTCGTTTTCCGAATCGACAAAAGCCTGGAAGTTCTGGACATTGCCCTGCTGCTGATGTAGGATAAAGTTATCGGAATGGTTGATCCGCATACTATTTTTATCCATATATTGGATCAATCCCGATTGAAAGATAAGAAGATAACTGCTCTCCGATTCAGTAATGTCGGAAATCACACCGGAGCTTAAATTGCCCGGTTGCTTGTTTTGGGGGAAGAACAACGATTGGCCGTTACTTGCATGATACATGTATAATCCGGATGCAGCAACATAACACCATATATTTTTGTCTTTGTCGATGAAGATGAAATCGGCCGGACTGCTGACACCCATCTCCTGCAGCAGAACAGTGCTTTGTTCGAATTTTTCCTTCTCGGGATTAAACACGGTGTATCCATTACCGGTCTGAATCCAAAGTCGCCTGTTTGCATCTTCCTGTACACTACTGATCAGGTTGTCCGGTAATGAATATTCATCGTTGGGATTGTGAAAAAAAACTTTAAACTTATATCCGTCGTATCGGTTTAATCCCGACGCGGTGGAAAACCACATAAAACCGTTACTATCCCTAAAAATATGATTAATCTGATTATGGGAAAGCCCGTCGCGAACCGCCAGCTGCTTGAAGAACCAGGTCGATTGACCCAAAATAGATGAGTAACAACTGAAAAGAAGAAGAGGAAGCAGCAAGATAAAACGGAATAGTCTCATCATTGGTTCATACTTTAAATCCGCCAATTTTTACGCGAATCACTGACTGTTAATAACTAGATCATACATTTACCGTGTCCTTACATGTTTGTAGCGGAAGAGGATCGCAAACAGGACGGCAACCACCAGTGCATATCCGGCAAAGATAAACCACACGCTCTGCCAATCACCCAACATCAAAGATTTAAACTGCCCATTAGCTGTCACCTGCTGCCAGGAGGTAAACTGATTCACCACCCACTGCGCCCCGAGAGTTCCGATGGTAGCTCCTATTCCATTTGTCATCAACATAAACATTCCCTGAGCACTGGCACGAATATGATGTGGCGTTTCCTTGTCGACAAACAGTGATCCGGATACATTGAAAAAATCAAATGCTACACCATAAACCAACATCGAGAGAATCAACAACCATAGTCCGTCTCCCGGGTTGCCTAAGCCAAAAAAAACGAATCGTAAAACCCACGCAAACATGGCAATAAGAATAACTTTCTTAATTCCATACCGGCTCAGAAAAAAGGGAATGAGTAAAATACAAAACGCTTCTGAAATTTGGGATAAAGAGATCAGTATATTCGCGTGTTGCACTCCAAAAGTTTCTGCGTACTGAGGGCTTGCTTCGAAACTGGCAATAAATGGATTCGCAAAACCATTGGTGATTTGCAAAGATACGCCCAAAAGCATAGAAAAGATAAAGAACAGAGCCATTTTTCTCTCCTTAAATAGTTTAAATGCATCCAATCCAAATCTTTGGGCGAGTGTTTTATCCTTGGTATCGGTACTGATTGGACAATTGGGAAGCGTGAAAGCATATAATCCCAGCAGAGAACCGATCAATGCACTCACTATGAACTGCATGGGCGTGGTCTGGTATCCTAAAATATCTACAATCCACATGGTACATATAAATCCGATGGTGCCAAAAACCCGTATAGGAGGAAAAGCTTTTACCGTGTCCATTCCTCCCCTCTCAAGAATGGTGTAGGCCACGGAGTTTGACAGTGCGAGCGTGGGCATATAAAATGCCACACTCAGGGTGTAGAGCGTGAAAAATACCGGAAAAGAGATACCATTGCCCGCATTAAAGCCATATAACCCTGCTGCAAGCATAAATGAAGCTGCCAGCAGATGGCATGCTCCGAGCAACTTTTGTGCCGGCACCCATCGGTCGGCAATGATGCCCATGATTGCGGGCATAAAGATGGATACGATTCCCTGCACGGAATAGAAGATCCCGATGTGAGATCCCAGTCCGGCAGGACCCAGATAACGGGACATGGATGTAAGGTAAGCCCCCCAAACGGCAAATTGGAGGAAATTCATGATGATCAGCCGAATTTTTAACTGCATATATGTAAAGTTAATTGTTCACTACCTGCTGAGCCAGGGTGCCGGATTTAGTTTGGTTGTCTTTTGCCACAACTGAAAATGCATGGCGGAAACGTTGGTGTCAGGATCGGTGAAAATACGTCCCAATGATTGTCCGGTTTTGACTTTATCCCCTTGTTTTACAAATAGATCGTAGATATTGGCATAAAAAGTATAATATTCACCATGTCGCACAATGACACAGGTATTTGAACCGGGAAACGAGAATACCTTCGACACCTCTCCATCGAAAACTGCCCGGATACTGGCACCTTTTTGTGCCTGGATATCTATCCCGTTGCTGTTGGTGGTCACATTCCATTCGTTGTGTTTTTTGGCACCGAAGTTACCCACAATAGAAGCCGTACCGGTGACCGGCAATGGCAGCTTGCCCTTATTGGCAGCAAAATTCTTCGACAAATTAAATGTCTCTTCAGAGGCTTTGCTTCTGTCTGCCTCAATGCGCGGAGCGACGGTGGTACGGGAAGTTTCTTTTTCTGCGGAAGATGAGGCAGTCTCTTCGGTTTTCTTACTGCTTTCGGGTTCCCTTTTAGTCTTTGCAGCCTGTTCTGCGGCTTTCTTGCTGCGTTCAGCAGCTTCGGCCCGCCTCCTGGCTTCTGCCTCCCGCTCCTGCCGCGCCACCTCCTCTGCGATAAGCTTTTCTATTTGAGCATTGAGCTGATTTGCCCGATGCTGTTTTTCCTGTAATGTCTTCTGAAGCTGTTGCTGCTGTCCTCTTACGGCAATCATTTCAGACTGTTTCGTTTTTTCTTCACTCTGCAGTCGTTGTTGTTCTGCCTGTAACGCCGACAAAGCTTTCTCCTTATCAACTTTTGCCTTCGCCAGTTCTTCCTTTCTGACCGTAATCACAGCATTTTTCTTTTTAATTTCTTCAGCCTCAGACTTTTGCCACTTGGAATACTCCCTGAGGTATTGCATTCTGCGCAACGACTCACCCGGTGATTTTCCAGAGAGGACAAAGAACAATTTGTTTTGATTTACATTGTGTTTCAACATCCCCTGAATGGCTTTGGCGTAATTGTCCTGCTTTTGTTTCAGTTCTTTGTTAAGTAGTACAATTTCCGCTTCCAGTCGTGATTCCTCCTGCTGTAAAGCACCGATCTCCTTCTGACGGGAAGTGATGAGTTCTCTACGGGATGATATTTGCTTGTTAATAAGGTTAATACGATCAAGCATGGAGGTCGTCTGCTTCTTGACGTCGAGATATAGTTTGTTCGTGTTTTTTATTTCTTCCTGCAATGCCTGCTGCTGCTTTTGCAAACGTTCAATCTGCGGGGTTTGAGAGATCGAAAAAAAAGCTGTTGCAATAAAAAGGGAAATAATAAAAACTCGTTTCATATCATTGTATTATTCTTGCGCGATGGGCAGCCTGCATGAATCGTCGATTTGCACAACTGGGGCAGTCCTGTTCGTTTTATTCATGCTGGACAAAGATTTTAAGTATTTCATCAACGGTTGTTCTCGTATATCCCGACGGTATATTCATTGTCAGCTGAAGTGGCTCATCGGTGACAATATTGGAAAAAAGCAGCTCTGCGTTTACTTTGCGGGATGAGGAAGAGAGCGTTACATTCATCTTGCTGGGAAAGATAAAATCATTTTGCGTAATAAAATTGTTATAGCCCCACTGCAAGGATTGTTTTTTTTGTGACTGCATCAGATGGGTAAATGTAATGCGGTCGTCTCCGTTGACCGTGAAGGAATAATCGATACCCGATTCTGCATCTTTGGAAGTCATGTAATAGCATTGATCGGGAGTCCGGGTGTATCTGAATTTCTGGTAATCGGGTAACTCAGGTTGTTCTTTTCCCGACACAAAAAGTACATTTGTGAACACCGACTGCATGGTATAGAAATCGAACCCCACGGGATAAATCTCTTTCAGTGATGCAATCGGCTCCATAACATAGCGTTTGTTCATCCTGTCGACCACCATCACCGTATCGGGATCGATATAAAAACGGAACATCTCTACACCAAAAAGTGGTTGTATTGAAATCTGAAGCGCACAGTCTTTCACGATGCGGATATTCGCCCTTGAACTAAGCGATTTTGTGCCGTTGGTGAGATTCACATTCAGTTTCGCACTGAATGTATTGTATTGAAACTCACTGGTCATAATATCACTAAAAAGCTGATTGTTTGCTTTTTCCTCCACTGGTGATGTAGAAAAGACCATCTGCTGCCGGGATTTGCAAGCAGTAAAAATGAGCCCCGACAATAGACAGATAAACAGGATCTGTTTGTAACGCATGATACTCATTGTGAATTAATTATTTATAAAAGATACATCTATAGGGTACCGGTTTCTATTTTTTTATCCAGGGTGTCGGAGTCACTCTCCAGTTCCTTCGCTCTTTTCCATTGCTCCCTTGCTTTCTCCTGATCACCCGTTTTGTAGAGGACATCACCATAATGCTCGAACACATCGGCCGAAGGATTTTCTTTGCTGTATTCGATCGCCTTCTCAATATAAATTTTTGCCATGACGTAGGAGCCCTGTTCATAGAGAACCCAGCCGTATGTATCGAGAAAAGTGGGATTCATTGGCTCTGCCTTGATGGTGATACCGCTCATCTGCTCGGCTTTATCGAGATCCTTCCTTTCTAAAGACAGGTAATAGCTGTAATTGTTTAAAACAGACAGATTTTGAGGATGCAATTTTAACGCTTTTTCGTAACTTTGAAATGCGGTCTCCTTGTTTCCCAGGAAATAATTCAGATCACCGATCTGTCCATGGAAGTCAGACTCCAACAATGGGTTGCTGATGACAGCATGCTTCAGTCCCTCTTCAAATACATTCAGCGCCTCTTTGTAATTTTTTTGCTGATAATGGGAGGCTCCCAGGTAATAATAAAACTGCGGTTCCTGTGGAAGATGCTTCAGTGCTTCTGTCGTGATCTCTCTGATCTTTTCCATATTTTCATCCGGCAGGGCAATGCGAATCATTTGATCATACCCGGCAGGATCGTCAGGATTGTCTCTGGTATAAATTTCAAACTGCTCCATGGCTCCCGCTTTGTCGTTCTGCAGCATCAAAACACTGCCGTAGATCATATTCAACTGTGTATTGTTGGGATACTGCTCAAAAAGCGTCTCAAACAGCTGGTTTGCTTGTTTCAAGTCCTGTTTTTGCTGTTGTAAAATCCCCAGATAGCGCGTAAGAAGCTGCAATTTGGTCTCCACATCGAGCGAGGAGCCGGTGATGGCTTGCCGCAGCTCTGCCTGTGAAGCGGCCTTGTTGTCTATTATTTCATAATAATTCACCATGGAAAGGATGAGTGCCGGGAAATTCCGGTCGATCTGTCCTGCCCTATCATAATACTGAAGTGCCTTATCCGGCTGATCATCTTCAAGATAAAGGTCTCCCATAAGAATTAGGTAGCGTGGGTCGGCAGGATTTTTATTGATAATCTGCTGAATTTCATCAAAAGCCTGCTCCTTTTTATTCATCTGAGAATATAGCCTGAACTTGTTCAGTGTAATGGCCTCCGAAATTCCGGTGCTCTTTTCCAGTTTATTAAGTATATTTATTGCTTTCTGAAGTTCACCATTGTCGGCATAAGCGTTCGCCAGTTCAAACTGAAGTTCGGGTTTGTCGGTGTAACGCTCTGCCAATGCAGTATAAATATCAACAACCTCCTGCTTTAAGCCGAGCTCCTTGCTCAAACCGGCGAGCATCATGTTGTAGTAATAGTTGTTGGCGTCGTAAAGGATGGCTTTCCGGAAGAATGCCAGGGCTTTATTTTTTTCCTGCAGAACGTTATAAAATGTACCCAGTTCCACCAAGACACTGGCGTTCGTGGAGTCCATCGCGTAACAATGTTGAAAGAGATCAAACGCCTCATCATAATTCCCCTGTACCTTGGCATTCAAAGCATCGTAAAAATAAAAATCGAACTTGCGCCGGTCTTCTTCTCCGTGAGCCAATGAGTCTGCATCCTGTTTTGTCCATGCCTTCAGTGACACCGCCCCGACGAGGAGAAAAAACAACATAAGTGAGACGTATCTCCCGTAAAATGCATTTATCTGGGTCATTTGTTGTTACGATTATTATTTTTTGCCCGTATGACCAAACCCGCCAGCACCTCTTTCTGTTTGTTCCAGTGAGTCCACCTGCTCCCACTCCACCGTGGCATGCTGCGCGATGACCATCTGACAGATGCGTTCCCCATCGTTTATCACGAAATCTTCGTGCGAGAGGTTGACCAGTATCACGCGAATCTCTCCGCGATAGTCCGCATCGATGGTTCCCGGTGCATTCACAATACCAATACCATATTTTATTGCCAGACCGCTACGTGGGCGTATTTGCGCTTCATATCCGATGGGCAGCTCAATATAAATACCGGTGGGAATCAATGCCCTTTCCAGCGGCCTCAGCACCACCGGTTCCGCAAGACTTGCACGTAAATCCATACCTGCAGAATGAGCGGTGGCATATTGCGGCAGGGGATGTCCTGACGTATTGACTATTTTAATCTTCATTGGAGGAGTCTGATCAGTTTGATGATGCGAATTTATACATTTCTGCGGAATAAAGGGTCAAATTGATGAAATTTAAGCAAATCGGGAATCCCTGTAAGGTGTATTTTCGCGCGTCACCCTTTATAAATTACAAAAAATATCATATCTTTGCCTGTATGAGCGGACAAGACGACCTACTGGCCAAACTACGGCAAACGCTGAACGAACAGGGTATCGACTCGTTTCACATCCTTGAGGATCTGGTTCCTATTGAGGAGCAGATGGACTATTTCCGATATTTCGACCGGTTGAAAAGAGAAAACAGCCCCTTCGTGCGCGATGAAGAAGTTGCCGTATTATTTTCACCCAATGAATCGGTCGAACGCAAAAAAAGAAGCCTCACGCTGCTGGCTTCTATCCCTGATGTGGGTGCATACCGTTCCATTGAAACCTATCACAGCAGTCCGCTTGAGCCCGTACTCCTGAACTGGTCCTCAATGGCACTGGTCAGCAGCCGGATTGTACTGAGTTCCGATCTGTCGGGACATCAGCAGGTGTATATTTCTTCGGGATTGGGAGGTCATGACAAGAAACTCCGTTTCTTTGCCCTCTTCACCACCCAAAACAGACAAGGATTCACGAAGCTGCAAAGAGAAATTGTGGAGCGTGAATTCTCTTTTCAGCTGCAGAAGGCTGAAATTGTGATTGAGAAGTTCGAAATAAAAGATAATTATTTCACCATACTGATGCTTTTCTCTTTCGAAAAAGATGCAAAATCGAGTCTGAATGCTGCAGTTACAGAATGCAACCAATATGGCAATTTTTTGGATCCAAGATTTCTCTTTACGAATGTGAAAGTATTGACTGAAAAAGAAATAACACATTTACTGGAGAAAAAGTAAACCTCTATTCCACCTAATATTTCAGGCATCATGCTGCAATTAGCCTGTAAAAAATATTTTTGCACGGCACTCCTCACCGTTGTACTCGCTGCGCTCTGCCTTCCCGGCCGCGCGCAGAATATTCCATTCATACCCCCTGTTTATAATTATACAACCGGTAATTACAAAGCCGGAAATCAGAACTGGTCAGTTGCACAAGGGAGCAACGACGTAATCTACGCAGGGAATAACAACGGGCTGTTAAGCTTCGAGGGGATAAACTGGAAGCTGCACAGACTCCCGAACAACCTTTCCGTAAAATCAATTTATATCGATTCAGAGTCTTCCCCCGAACGCATTTACGTGGGTTCATTTGAGGAGTTTGGCTATTTTGAGCCCGATGAAACCAATCAACTTATTTACCATTCTGTCAAAAACCTGGTAAAGGATTACACATTTCACAACGATGAAATATGGACAATCCACCCTTTTAACGGCAGAATTTATTTTCAGTCATTCTCGGCTGTTTTTGTCTATGACGGAAAGGAAGTTACCACGCTGAATCCGCATCCGGCAGTACTATATTTCTTCCCCGTTGATGGAAAAATGTTTGCACAATTGATCAATAATGATTTTTATCGTTTCGACGGGAACAAGTTTCACCGCATTCTGACACGGGATAAGCTGAAAGATGACAATGTGGTGGCGGTCTTGCCTTTCGATGATGAATATCTACTGGTCACATCTAAAAACGGACTTTACCGGTTTTCGGAGAATATACAAACACTGATTCCCTGGAAGACATCCATAGAGCCGGATTTAAGGGAGGCGATCATCAACCGGGCTATTTTCTCGGCCAATGAACAATATATATTCGGGACACTCAACGACGGTCTCTTTGCCATTGACAGGAAAGGGAACAAACTGTGGCATGTCAACCGTCGCAACGGACTAAATAACAATACCATTCTGGCTTTGTACAGCGATAGAGAACACAATATTTGGGCAGCCCTCGACAATGGCATCTCATATATTCGAACCCAATCGCCGTTTACTTTTTTTGAACCGAGCGATGTACAGATAGGTTTGGTAGAGGATATCCTTTTCCATCGAGACAACCTTTACCTGGCCACAAACCAGGGAATTTACCATTATTCCGAAGCTGAGAAAAATTTCTTTCGCCTGCCAGAATTTGATATTCAGTCGTGGTTCATCAAAAGCTTCGGGGAGCAGATTTTTGTGGGCCATAATTTGGGAACTTCACTCCTGGAGAACGGTCGGTCAACACCCGTTCTCGAAGCTCTGACGGGAGGTATGGATATCAAACAGGCTGTCATCGACGGGAAAAATGTTCTTCTTGAATCAACCTATAGTTCATTGTATATATACAGACAGGCTGCTTCGGGAAAATGGGACTTCAGCCACCTTGTAGAAGGATTTACAGACCTCATCAAAAATCTTGAGATAGACCATGCAGGAAACGTTTGGGCGGGACATATGTACAAGGGAGTTTACCGTCTGCGGCTCGATGGCGATCTGCGTAAGGTAACAGAAATTGAAAATTATCAGTCGCTCGACAGTGCACAAACCTCGCCGCCACGTCCGATCAAGGTGATGAAACTGAAAGGACGCATCGTGTTTACGGACGGTGACCTTTTTTACACCTATGACGACATACACGGGAAAATTGTTCTGCATGATTTGTTAAACAGGTACCTTCCCGATTTTGCAGACACATATCGCATTATTCCCGTAAACGATACGTTGCACTGGTTCGTCCGCAATACGGAGTATGCTCTGGTCTCTTCCAACGGAGATGCCTATAGCCTGAAAGATCGCATTCCATACAGTATCCTCAACAATCCGCCCAATATGGGTCGGGCCAATATGTATGTGGCCGATGAGCGCACTACCTATTTCTGTCTGAATGGAGGCATTGGAAGATATATCTTTACGGAAGGATCCTCACCGGAAAAAAGCATCTTGTACCTGTCTTCGGTACAGTATTACGACAGAAAAAACGACCGCACTTATTATCTTGATCCCAGGAAAAAAGCCATTATCGCTTATAAGCATAACGACATCGGGTTTCAGTTTATGCATCCTGAATATTCAAAAAACATTTTCAGGATAGAATGTTTTTTAGACGGTTATGATAGCAGATGGGTCAATACGGCAGAAGATCTCTCCATATCATACAATAACCTGCCGGCCGGTGAGTATGTCTTGAAGGCGCAGGTGAGGGACAACTCAGGAGCAGTTTTATCATCGGTCGGTTTTACTTTCCAGATTAAAAACCCATGGTATAAGACCTGGTGGGCATATCTGTCCTACGCATTGATCATCTTATTGATTGCCGGACTTCTCATTGAAAACCATGTACAAAAAGTGGTCCAAAGAAAAAACAAACTTTTCACTGAACAGGAAAACCGACGACTTGCACAACTCGACAAACAGGAAAAAGAGATTACCGCACTGCGCAACGAGAAACTGGAGGCAGACCTCACGTATAAAAGCAAGGAGTTGGCCAGCGCTACCATGATGATTATTAACCACAACGAATTTTTGAAAAGTCTGCAGGCACGGATTCAATCCAACATACTGGCTGGAAAAGTCAACCGCACCGAAGGAAATGATTTGGTGACAATGATTGGCAAAAACCTATCGGAAGAAGATGCCTGGAAAGTTTTTCAGGAAAACTTCGACCTTATCCATGAAAATTTCTTTCGCAAGCTGAAAGAACGATATCCCGCACTCACGCCAACCGATCTTAAACTCTGTACCCTGCTTCGGTTAAATTATTCTTCGAAGGAAATTGCTGAAATGATGAACATCTCTATCCGGGGCGTGGAAGCAGCACGATACCGGTTACGAAAGAAACTGTTGCTATCAGAATCTGATAATCTGGTGGATTTTATGATTAATTTTAAATAAAAGGCTACTGTACACTTATTTTCATCTCATCATACAAAAACCTGATAACTAATGTTTTTAAGAATATTAAAGTAGTAAAAAAGTATCCTTTAAAAACATGCTCTACAACATAAAGTACTTTTAATGAGGTGTTTTATTTTTTTTCACGGAAGACTATTCATTATTTTGCAATGTATGTCAATTAAAACAAAAAAATAATGAATCCATGAAGATTAAAATTACAACATTTTTAAGTTTTCTGTTGTGTTCCTTTATAATGTTTGCCCAACAGCAAATAAACGTAACAGGAACAGTAACGGAAGGAACAACGGGTGACCCNNATGACGACGACGGAAGAACCCCTCAATGGCCGTACCGTTGTCAATGTCATCATGACAGAAGATGTGCAGGCGCTGGAGGAGGTCGTGGTGATTGGTTATGGTACTGCATCCAGAAGGGATTTAACAGGGTCTATCGTAAAGGTATCGGCCAAGGAATTGACCGGAAAACCAAACGTAAACCCGATTTCTTCCTTGCAGGGAAAAGTAAGTGGATTAAGTGTAGTAAACAGTGGTCTTCCTGGGTCTGAACCTGATATTCGAATTCGAGGTACAGTCAGTTTGAATCAGACCAAACCGCTGTATATTGTTGACGGGATTTTCAATGACAACATCAACTTCGTAAATCCTTCAGATATTGAATCGATGGAAGTGTTAAAAGATCCGTCTTCACTGGCTATTTTTGGTGTAAGGGGCGCAAACGGTGTAATTATTATTACAACGAAAAAGGGCCAACAAGGCAAAGTCAATGTCAATATCAGTTCATCAGTTGGAGTGAAAAATATCGTTTCAACGCCCCAAATGACCGACAGAGAAGGATTTATCGCATTATACGATGAACAAAGAGCCAACCAGGGTGCTATTCCCTACACGGAATACGATCTTTTTAAAGGGAACACTGACTGGGTTAAAGAAATTCAACAAAAAAATGCGTTGGTAAATATCAACAACATCAGCATAAGCAGCGGAAGCGATAAAAATAAATTATATATCGGATTGGGCTACATGTCCGAACAGGGCTTAATCAAACATGAACAGTACAACAAATTTACCGCTTCTGTCAATGATGAGATAAACATTACCAAAGATTTAAAAATGGGTGTGAGCGCAAATGGATCAAAGGCAGTTCTGCCCCAGTATCACAATTTTATATCGGCTTTGAATGCTACTCCCATTGTTGAACCGTTTAACTCTACGCATGGAGTATACAACAAACTTCCCGATCAGATAGGGGGGCCTCAAATAGGAAATCCTTTGTTATTTGTAGAAGGGACGAAAAATACAAATTTGGCCGAAGAATATCGTATTTTAGGAAATGCCTTTCTGGAATATACATTCCTGAATAACTTCACTTTTAAAATAGGTTATTTCGCCGACTTAGGGTTCAACAACGGAACCGGATATACACCATTGATCAAAGTATATAATGCCGAATCGAATCAGGTGGTTAACTGGAATTCTAAATCCTCGGTTTCACAATACAAAAATGAATATGCCAAATACCAGCAAGATTATTTGCTGACCTATAAAAATCAATTTGGAGATCATGGGCTGACTCTTTTAGGTGGTTTCACAACGTACTATGAAGATTATAGTCAAATAAGCGGGAGCATCTCTCAATACGCCGGTGGAGAACCTATCCCAAATGACAAAAGATGGTGGTATTTAAATGTTTATCCATATGGTGATCCTGAATCTCAGAAAAATAACTCGGGACAATGGGAACGTTCTACGGTTTCCACTCTTTTCAGGACATTGTATAATTATAAAGGGAAATACAACCTCAGCGCTTCATTCCGGCGCGATGGTTCATCGGAAATTTCTCCGAGCCACCGTTATCAAAATTTCTGGGCGTTGGGTGCGGCATGGTACTTGACAGAAGAAAGCTTCATGAAAGATCTGGATTTCATCAATAACCTAAAGATAAAAGCATCACTCGGACAGCTGGGTAACCAGTACACTTCTGTGCACTATCCATATTATCCGAATTATAAGGAAGGGTCAACTGCAGTATTCGGAGACAACCTAGTGCCAGCATATGTGCTTGCTTATAAAAATAATCCCAACTTGAAATGGGAAACCGTGGATGCTTATGAAGGCGGATTTGAAATGGACGTCTTAAACAATAAATTACATTTTGAAGCAAACTATTACGATAAACGAACAAAGGATTTGCTCACGATGGTAAATGACGGAGCAAACGATTTTTATATGAACGCAGGGTCAGTCAAAAGTTCAGGATTCGAATTCCTATCGTCATGGAATCAAAACCTGAGCAAAGATTTCAGCTATTCAATTTCCGGGAACTTGACCACGATGAAAAGTGAGGTATTAAGCGTTTGGAAAGACGGATACAAATACTATTCAGGAAATTCGGTAACCGAAGCCGGTCTGCCAATCGGATATTTTTATGGGTATGTAGTAGATGGAATTATACAATCTTACGCCGACAAGTTGGCCAGTCCGGTGAACACCCTGGGTGATTACGGGCCGGGCGATTTAAAATTCAAAGATTTGAATGGGGACAATAAGATTACATCGGATGACCGAACAATGATTGGAAACCCGACACCCGATTTCACCTATGGAATTTCAACAACATTAAATTACAAGAATTTTGATCTGACAATCGATTTTCAAGGAGTTTACGGGAATGAACTCTGGCGCCAGTGGGGTAACGGTTCCACCTATTCGGTGTTTAACTATAGAAATGATCGACTTGGACGGTGGACAACCGCAGGAGCTTCCAATTGGGAGCCGCGCGTTGGCAATGACGCCATAAATAATTTGCCATCTACGTATATGATTGAAGATGGAAGTTATTTCAGACTTCGTAACTTGCAATTAGGCTACAATGTTCCACAGAAGGCAATTTCAGGCATTGGAGTTAACTCGTTACGATTCTATCTGAGTGCACAAAACTTATTCACCCTGAAGAATAATTCCGGATTCACACCCGAAGCCGGGGGTTCTGCAATCTCCTTTGGAGTTGATGACGGAGGCTATCCTGT